>JBFJTO010000037.1:0-9106 GCA_041625295.1 Acidimicrobiia bacterium
CACCGCGCACAGTGGACCGGCGAGTGCACGAAACTGCCGGTTCGAAGGTGGTCGTTTGCGTTGAGCGTGGCCGGGAAATATCTCTCCAACTGAGCCCGGGCAGTCAGGCAACCAGCGGACGTGTCCGGAGGAGATACAACCCCATGTTGCCGCCGGACACGACCTTCTCCCGCTCGACCATGAATCCGGCTGCCGACACCAGTTCGGGTATGCCTCCGACGCCGACGAACTCGCGGAAGTGATGGAAGTGGTTCCTCCCCGCCAGCCTCTCGATCAGAAATGACAGACCGCGAATCAGCCAACCCTTAGGAAACCGGAGGTGGCCGGCGTGGAAGTCGATGATCAAGACTCTGCCATCGGTCTTGAGTGTCCGGGCCATTTCTTCGAGTGAGGACGCCCTCGTCGCGACCTCCAGTTCGTGGAGAAAGAGGGACGACACGATCAAGTCGAACGATGCGTCGGGGTAGGGGAGAGCCGTTGCGTCTCCAAGCTGCAAATCGGCGGTGTCACCGAGACGCTTGCGAGAGAGCTCGAGCATCGACGGAGACAGGTCGATCCCATGGACATGGCAACCCGCCGATTGGTATAGCGCGAGGTGCGCTCCCGTGCCGCACCCGACGTCGAGGACGTCGATGTCCGGTTTGACCGGGAACAGCTTCATCCCGATCGACCGCAGAGGCGCATCGATCGGATCGATCACAGCCTCGTAGATCCGGGAGATCCGGCGATACGCATCCTTCGCCTGGCTAGCCATCGCGATCTCCACGCGAGTCGCGTGAACCCTCCAAATCGAGCGCCAGGCGTGCCTTCTTCGTCAGCGACGCTGCCACCAGGTCATACGACTGAGCGATCCAGTCGGCGATCTCACCATCCGGGACGGCGCTGGTGACCGTGATCGTGTTCCAATGCTGTTTGTTCAGGTGATAGCCGGGAATCACGTTGTCGGGGTATTGGGCGCGCAGTTCGAGTGCCAGGTCGGGATCACACTTCAGTGAAACCACGGGAGGATCAACGTCCTCGGCAACGATCGCAAACATCTTGCCGCCCACCTTCCAGACCTGGGCATCCGGCCCGAACGGAAAACCGGGTTCGGCACCGGAAAGGTTGGCGAGCAGTGTCTGGAGATCAGCTGCGGTCATGTCCGCAGCCTAGGCCCCGCGCTCTGACGGCATCGCTTGGTTGATAGGCGGTTTTGCCCACCGGCCCGCCGGCGCGGCGGTATCGTCGCCGCCGTGACCACAGTTGGGCTCTCCCGGCGGCTCAAGACCGGCTACGGCATCGGCTCGCTGGGCACCGGAATCTTCACAACCGTCCCCGGGCTGCTCCTGCTCTTCTATCTGACCGATGTTCTTGCAGTTCCGCCTGCGACCGCAGGGTTCGTGATCCTGATACCCAAGATCTGGGACTTCGCGATCGACCCCACGATCGGCTCGATTTCGGATCGGTTCAGTTCCAGGATCGGCAACCGGCGTCCGTTCATGTATGCGGGCGGCTTGTTGCTGCCGCTCTTTTTCGGTCTGATCTTTGCCCCGCCCGAGTTGGGACCAACCGCGACGGCCGTCTGGGTGGGCGGGTTCTTCATCCTCAGCGCCACCGCGTTCTCGCTCTTTCAGGTCCCCTACATCGCCCTTCCCGCCGAGTTGACCGAAGATCCTCTGGAGCGGACCCGGATCGTGGCCTATCGGATGGTCGCCCTCACCATCGGCATCCTTCTCGGCGGCGGTTTGGCACCGGTTCTGGCTGAAGCGAGCGGCGGCGGGCGGGCCGGATACCGGGTGATGGGCTTTGTCATCGGCGCCATCGCCGGAGGCACCATGCTTCTTTCGACTCTGGGGCTGCGCAGGGGCAGGACCGTCCCACCCGTGAAAGACACCGAGCCCATCGCCGCGCAGATTCGCCGGGCTCGCAGCAACCGTCCTTTCACCTTCCTCATGGGTGGATACTTCGTTCAAAACCTCGCCGTGAACGTGATGTTGGCCGGTGCGCCTTTCCTTTCCCTCTATCTGCTCGGAGACCGCGCTCTCACGGCGCTGCTGTTCGTGGCACTGGTCGCACCCGCAGCTGTGCTGGTTCCGGTGTGGGCCCGGATCTCATACCGGCTCGGCAAATTGCGCAGCCTCGAGATCTGTGTGGCCGGATACGCCGTCGTCGCCGCCACGATGGTGACCGTGTCTGCCGAGCGCGTCTGGCTAGCCGTCGTCCAGGTGGGCCTGCTCGGATTCTTCTACGCCGGCACGCAACTGTTTCCGTTCTCGATGCTCCCCGACGCCATCGACGTCGATACGAAAGCCAACGGTGGAAGGTCCCGGGCCGGATCGTTCACCGGGTTGTGGACGGCCGGTGAGACGATCGGCGCCGCGGTCGGACCTTTCCTATTTGCAGCGGTATTGGCGTTGACTGGTTTCGTCGAGTCTGGTGACGAGGTCGTAGCCCAGACCGGCACGGCGCTCTCCGGGATCCGACTCGGCTTCGCCCTCCTCCCGGCAGTCCTGCTCCTCGCCAGCCTGCCGATAATCAATCGCTATCGACCGGAGGTGTCGGGGTGAGCGCGTTCAGTGCTGATGGAAGGCCCGTCGACGATGTGTTGGCCGATCTCGAGGCTCGTCGCTCCGGTGACGTCGACTGGCGGACCGGCAAGGTTCTCTCGGGTCTCTACGACCCTGGCGGCGACGCCAGCGAACTTGCGAGGGAGGCCTACGGGCGCTTCCTGACCGAGAACGCTCTCTATGTCAACTTCTACCCATCGATCAACCGGATGGAGAAAGAGGTCGTCAGGGCGGTGGCCGATCTTGTGCAAGGCGGTCCCATGGTGACCGGGAGCGTGACCAGCGGTGGAACCGAGAGCATCATCCTGGCGGTCAAGACGGCCCGCGATTGGGCGCATGTCCATCGCCCCGAAGTGACAGCGCCCGAGATGATCCTTCCGGTGTCTGCTCATCCCGCGTTCCACAAGGCGGCCCACTACCTCGGCGTGGTTCCGGTGGTCACCCCCATGGATCTGGCCACCTTCCGCGCCGATATCGATGCCGTTAGAGATGCCGTGACCGAGAGAACCGTCCTCGTCGTCGGGTCAGCGCCCACCTACTCGCATGGCGTGGTTGATCCGATACCTGAACTCGCCCGGATTGCCGCGGCGGCCAGCGCCTTCATGCACGTGGACGGGTGCGTGGGGGCGATCCCGTTGGGCCTGATGCGGCTGTTGGGTGAGAACGTACCTGCGTTCGACATGTCTGTGCCCGGAGTGACGACGATGTCAGCCGATCTTCACAAGTACGGCTATGCGCCCAAGAACGCCTCCGTGCTGCTTTATCGCGATCCCGAAGTCCGCCGCTTTGCCTGGTTCGTCAACTCAGCAACGACCGAATACGCGGTTCTCAACCCAACCGTTCAGAGCAGTCGGACCGGGGGACCGGTTGCGGCGGCCTGGGCGCTGTTCCAACACATGGGTCGGTCCGGATACATGGAGATGACCCGCGCCGTCCTTGCCACAACCCGGGTGATGATCGCCGGCGTGGCCGCCATCGATGGTGTGTCGGTTCTTGGCGATCCTGACATGACCATGTTCACACTGGCCTCCGACACCATGAATGTCTTCGAGCTGGACGACGCGATGCGCCGACGCGGCTGGTCCCTCCTGCCCGAATTCTCGGCTGGGGGCGGTCCCGCCAATCTCCACGTCGCGGTCAGCGCATCCAACGTGGGTCGGGAGGCCGAGTTCATCGCCGACCTTTCAGATGCGATCGCCGAGATCGATGCGAATCCCCGAGTCGATCGAGCCTCTCTGGCTGAGGCGGTTCAATCTTTGGCGGGCGCATCTCCACTCGAGGTGTTTGCCGGGTTGGCACCGTTGGTCGGTCTCACCGGTGCGGATCTTCCCGAGGACATGGCCGCCCTGAACACGGCCATGGACATGCTCCCCGCAGGTCTTCGAGACGAACTCCTGACCGACTTCGCCAATCTGATGTGGTGAGATCACGGAGTCGTCAACGGGGCCGGTACGATCCCCAACCATGACCACTGTGGGCGCGTTCTTGGCAGCGTTGGGGGAGCAAATCCCGTTCGACAAGTCGGCGTCCTGGGACCCGTCGCCGCTTCAGCTCGGCGACCCGGCCGCCGGGGTGGAGCGCGTAGCCGTATGTCACGAGGTCACAGAGGAAGTTGTCGGCGCCATCGAGGCAGACCCGGTCGATCTTCTCGTCACATATCACCCGCTCCTGTTTCGCCCGACCAATCGGATCACCGCCGGCCGCTCGCCATCGGGCCGCGCCTTTCGCCTCATCAAAGCGGGGGTAGCGGTGGCGACTGTCCACACCGCCTTCGACGCCGCCAAAGGCGGTACTGCCGATGCTTTGGCCGACGCTATCGGCCTGGAGGGAGCGACCGGTTTCGGTCCCATGACCCCGCTGCCCCAGGTCAAAGTGGTGACGTTCGTGCCGCCCGATGCGGTACCAGCGGTAGAAGCAGCGATGGTTGGTGCCGGAGCCGGCACGATCGGCAACTACACCGCATGCAGCTTCCGATCGGAAGGCATAGGGAGTTTCACGGCCGGACCCGGATCGATGCCGACGATTGGTGACATCGGTGGTTCGGTCTCTGAGGCGGAGATCCGCATCGAAATGATTTGTGCCGCTCGTGCCGTAGATCGTGTCGCGTCGGCTCTGGTGGCTGCCCATCCATACGAAGAACCTGCCTTCGACATATACGAGGTGCGGTCCAATCTCGGTTTTGTGGGACGGATCGGTTCGCTCGCTGCCCCGGTCCCGTTCGAGGAGTTCGCAGCGAAGTGCGCCGAGGCACTCGGAGGAGCCGGGTTGCGAGTGTCCGGTGGGGGCAGCGTGTTTCGGGTGGCGGTCGTTCCCGGCTCGGGGAGCGAGTTCGTGGGTCCGGCGGCGGCAAGCCAGGCCGATGTCTTGGTAACCGGAGACGTTGGACATCACAGGGTGATCGAAGCGTTGGACGGCGGCCTCTCCGTTGTCGACCCCGGGCATGCGCCCACGGAACGGCCCGGTTTGAAGGCCCTGGCTGCCCTTGTTGGGGCCTGCGGGACGGAGTTCCGGGATCTGACCGATATCGACCCCACTCCTTGGCGTTAGCCTGCATCTCCTCATGGAGCTGCCAGCACTCGCCGATCTTCTCGATCTTCAGGCGGTCGATCTCGAAATCGACCGCCTTCTCGAACGGAGACAGAGTTTGCCGGAGCTCGACGAGTATCGGCAGACAAATGAAGCCCGGGTCGGGGCTGAGGCAGGACGGGATGTCCTGGCAGCGGAGATGAAGAGCCTCGAACTCGAACTCGACAAGGGTGAAGGCGAGCTCGAGATGCTCGAACTGAAGCTCTCCGAGTCCGAGACCAGGCTGTTTGCCGGCGGGATGAGCGCCAAGGAGACCGAGTACAAACGTCTCGAGGTTCGTTCTCTCCGTGCTCAACAGGAAGGCTTGGAGTCGCGGGTACTCGACCTGCTCGACCGCGCCGACACTCAGCGGGAAAAACAGACGGCGGCTGAGGCCGTCGTGGACGGATTACTGGCAGACGAGAAGAAACTCGAGACGGTCATCGCCACCGCCTGGAAGCAGATCGACGGGGAGATCTCGCGTCGCGAGGCCCGCAAGAGCGAAATCGTCCCATTGATTCCGGACGATCTGCTCGAAATGTACGAGAAGCTGCGCGAGACGAAAGAGGGTGTAGCGGTGGGCCCGCTCGAACACGACCAGTGCGGAGGATGCCACCTTCATTTGTCTCCATCAGAGCAGCAGGAGGCTCGTGAGACGGATCCACCTCGCTGTGTTCACTGCCGGCGAATTCTGGTGATGTGATGGCGGGCCATTACGTCATCTACACCGACGGCGCCTCGCGGGGAAACCCGGGACCGGCATCGATCGGTGCGGTCGTCTACCGCGCCGATGGCAGGGATCTGGTCGAGGTCGCAGCCATAAGCGAGGTCATAGGGATCGACACGAACAACGTCGCCGAATACAAGGCCGTCGTGGCTGCACTGCGCGCCGTGGCTGAATTCGAGCCTGAAAGCGTGCTCCTCCGCGCCGACAGTCAGCTTCTGGTTCGCCAGCTCAAGGGTCAATATCGGATCAAGGCTCCCAACCTCAAGCCGCTGTTCAGCGAGGTCAGCGCTTTGATCAGGACGCTCGGTGATGTGGAACTCGAACATGTACCCCGGGAGCGCAACAAGGTCGCGGACGGATTGGCAAACGCCGCTCTGGACGGATGATCTTCTGGCATCTTGGCGGGGCCTTGTTCCTGTTCCGGTGGATCTTTCGCGACCCGTCTGCAGACGTCCGCTTCCTGCTTCTCGGGGTGCTGATTCCCGACATGGTCGACATGCCGATAGGGACGCTCTGGAGTCGCTGGTCGACCGGAGAGCTGTGGTTTCACACCCTGGCGGTGGCCACTCTGTTACTCGCAGCGGCAATCGTTCTCACCAACCGTTCCGGGCGTTGGCGAAGGCCTCTTGTCGCTCTCGCCATCGGCGTCTTTCTTCATCTCTTCCTCGACGGGGTGTGGACTTCGACTCAGGCTTTTCTTTGGCCGTTCGCCGGAACCGGGTTCCCGAAAGGTCCATCGCCATACTGGGCGGGTGCATGGAGTCGCGCCCTCGCTGATCCGCTCCGCTGGATCGAAGAGCTGGCAGGGCTTTTCTATCTCGCATGGATCTGGCGTAGCGCCGGCCTCGGCGACCGCACGGCTCGCAGAGCATTCAAGGAGACGGGGCGGTTGCGAATCGGTGAAGACAGTGGGTAGGCATGTGCTGTTGGCTCTGGTGGTCCTGATCGGCGCATGCTCTCAGCAAATAGTGACGGCACCCCCGCCGGCGCCGCCGCCCAGCGGACCGTCGGCGCCGGAGTTGGCGGTGTCGCGCCTGTTCGAGAGCTTGGCCTCCGGTGACTACGCCACCGCAGCGGACCTGACGGTTCCCCGCCAGATGGTCGTGGTTGCGCTTGCGGAGGGTTCCAGCGTGGGAACTGCGAACACGCTTCTGGAGGATGGGGAGCTTCAGGTCGGCGAACGCTTCTGGGAAAGTTTTGCCGCGAGTCTCAGCGGATTCCTCGGATACTCCGCGCGGGAGGTGAGGATCGGCGCAGTCACGGAGTACTCGGTGTCGGGAGAGGACTTTGCGCTGGTCGAGGCCACCGTTCCCCTGGAGGCAGGGGTACGCCGCATCAT
Source organism: Acidimicrobiia bacterium (assembly GCA_041625295.1). Classification (GTDB taxonomy): domain Bacteria; phylum Actinomycetota; class Acidimicrobiia; order Spongiisociales; family ZC4RG35; genus JBFGRR01. Next base: position 7,178 of record JBFJTO010000037.1, read on the forward strand.
CGTGAAGAGGCAGAACGGCTGGCGCGTGGACGTGATAGCCAGCTTCGCATCCGCACTTGTCCCCAAGATCGCGCCTGCCGGGGAGATCGTGCGTGCCGACCCCGACGGTGGTGACTTGCTTTCGCTGATGCAGGAGCAGGAGCCGAGCCTCGAGATGGTGCTGTCCGAGCCCGGGTTGAGCGCCCAGATGCAGCAGGCCGTGTTTCAGGCGCTGGAGGTTCTCAGGCGGTGAGGCCCCGCAGCCGCGGAAGGACCTCAGCGCCCAGGGTCTCGATCAAAGCCTCCTGATCGATCGAGGTCATTTGAAGCGTGACGATCTCGGCGCCGATCTCCGTAACCAGAGGCGCATACGTAGCCACGATTTCGTCGACCGACGAGACCACCGAGTATCGGCTGAGTATTTCTTCGCGGGGGAGTTCGTCGGCGCGGAGCCTGAGCGTCTGGGGATCCACCGCCTCGAGACGTCCCGGGGCTCTCAGCCCCCGCCAAGACGTGAGGGCTTCCCAAGCGTCGGACTCGTTCTGCGCGAACACCGACCACCGGGTGGCCAGGATCCTCGGGTCGGGTCTTCCTGCTGCCGCCGCCGCTTCGTGCGCCGGTCGAATCACCTTGGCGATTGTGTCGGCCGGGTCCTTTACGGAGGTGACGATGCCTTCGGCTCTTTGAGCAGCCAGGGCAGAGGTCTTGGGGCCGCCGGCTGCCAACCAGATCGGCACTTTGCCAAGCGGGGGCGAGTAGAGATGGGCGCGGTCTGTCGTGTAGTAGTCGCCCTCGAAGGTGAGCTTCTCGCCATCCAAGAGTCGCCGGATGATCTGCAGTGCCTCCGACATCCTCTCGGACCGTTCCTTGTACGCGGGGAACGTGTATCCGAGCGGTCCCTCGTTGATGTTTTCACCGGTGCCTACTCCGAGGTTGAACCGTCCGCCGCTGAGCCGGTCGAGAGTGGCCGCCGCCTGGGCGACCACGGCGGGATGGAAACGCCATAGGGGCGTGGTCACACCGGTCGCGAACTCGAGGTTCGACGTTGCCTGGGCCATTGCACCGATCGTGGAGTAGGCAAATCCAGCGGCCGAGTGGTCGTCCACCCAGGGATGGAAGTGCTCGGACACGACAACCATTTCGAATCCGGCTTCTTCAGCGAGCACGGCGTGGCGCACGAGTGTTTCGGGTTGCCATTGCTCATGGCCGCAGAAGTAGGCGAACTTGGTCATCGATCGAATCTCTCTCTGCCGGTTGTCCGACAATAGGCATGACAAGATCGGTAGGGACGGCGCTGCCTCACCAGAGCGGCCAAGGAAGCGGATGTCGGTCGGTGGGCGGATCGGGATGAATCGGACTCGTCATCAGCCGCGAGAACCTGTCGTGAAATGCTGCGGCTGCCTCGAGTGAAAGGAGGGTTGTGAGCCTGGCCGTGAACCCTTCGAGTTCCGATGATGCGAATCTCCTGGTGGACTCGAACAGATTCTCGGGTATCCGGGCTCCCGCAAACCCCCAGAGGACGGTGCGCAGTTTTGATTCTGAATGGAACGTAAGGCCGTTGTCGATCGCCCAGAGCCGTCCGGTCCCGGATTCGGCGAGGATGTGGCCGAGTTTGCGGTCAGCGTTGTTGGAGAGAATGTCCAGAAGAGCGAACGGCCAGAGTCGAGCGTTGGGAGTTGGCTGGATCAACGGTAATGGGTCGAACTCGAGGTTCTCGTCGACGTAGCGCTGGGCAGACCCAATGCCCATTGGACCGCTGGTGAAACGGGTCTCGGGCACGATGCCCAAGCCCAGAGATTCGCTCAACTCATAGGTGAGTACCTCACGGATTGCCAGGCTTCCGTGTGGGAAGTCCCACAATTCTCTTTCCCCGGTTGCCGGCTTGTATATCCACTGCGATCCGTCCCCGGCCCGACCCAGCAGAGTCGTGTTCGTGGCAAGGGTCATCCG
>JBFJTO010000038.1:0-9065 GCA_041625295.1 Acidimicrobiia bacterium
CTCGTATCCCGGCGAAGTGCGCAGCAATTCGGCATGGGCGCCGTGGGCCGAGATGCGGCCATCGTCGATGAACACGATCTCGTCGGCGAGGGTTATCGATGACTGGCGGTAGGCGACCACGACCACAGTCGAGGGCACCTCAGAACTCTTGAGCCCCGTGAGAATCTCGGACTCGACCGATGGATCCACGGCCGAGGTGGCATCGTCGAGAATCAGCAACCGCGGACGCCGGACCAGCGCTCTGGCAAGGGCGATCCTCTGCCTCTGACCACCGGAAAGCGAAACGCCCCTCTCTCCCAGTCGGGTATCGAAACCGTCAGGGAGCGCCAGGATGAAGTCCAGCGCGCCGGCAAGTGAAGCCGCCTCGGCGACCGACTCGGGGGTGACGTCGACTCCAAATGCGATGTTCCCGGTCACAGTGTCGTCGAACAGGAACACATCCTGGCCCACGAAAGCCACTTCGCCGGGGAGGGCCGACCGGGCAAAGTCCCGGAGATCACGCCCGTCGAGAGCGATGGAACCGGTGCTCGGATCCCACAGACGCGCCAGCAGCGTCACGAGTGTCGACTTGCCGGATGCGGTAGCCCCGACGACGGCAACGGTTCTTCCCGCGGGAATGTCGAAGTGGACATCGGTGAGGACCGGAGTATCGGGTTCGTAGCCGAAGCTGACCCGCGATCCGCTCACACCGGCACCGGAAACCATCTTGCGAGCGTCGAGCGATCCATATGCCATCTCCTCGGTGATCCCCAGAACGCCATCGACCCTCCTCCACGATGCCAGGCTGCTCGTTGTCTCCCACAGCACGAAGCCGAGCAGGCGAAGCGGGAAGGCGATCAGGGAGAGCAGATAGGTCACGGTGACGAGGTCGCCTGCGGTGACGGCGCCGGCCTCGATCCTGGACACCCCGACCAGGAGGACGACCACCGTCATCACCGCAGGAATGGCATCAACGACCGCGTCATAGAAGGTGAACTTGCGGGCAAAATCGATCAGGACGTCGCGAAGGGTCTCCGAAGCCGCGCGGAATCGAGAGACCTCGAAATCCTCCCGCCCGAGCGCTTTGACGGTGAGAGCTCCATCGACCGACTCGTGGGCAACCCCGCTGGTGACCCCGCGGTGCCTCTGGACCTCTTCCGTCAGCTCGAACACCGTCCAGGACCCGTAGATGTCGATGGACACCTTGGCGGTCAGACCCACGAAGATCACCAGACCGAGAAACGGGTCCATCCAGGTGACGATCCCGATCGATCCGAACAGGAGCATCATTGCCCCCGAGGCGTACGGGAACGGACCGAGGACGTAGGTGGCCCGGGCCGCATCGGAGTCGCTCACAGCCAGCAGGTCACCCGTGGACTGCTTGCGGAACCATGCCAGTTCCAGGCCGAGGAGGTGTTCGACCATGCGGGTGCGAATGTCGGCCTGGGTCCGACCCTGCATCCATGTGGCCCCGCTTCTGCGCACCAGTATCCCTGCGGCCTTCCACACCGCAATGAGACTCAGTGCAGCCACTGCCGGCCACAAACGCCCACCCATGGTCTCGCGGCCATCGAGAACCGGGACGATCAGGTTGTCGGCAACCCGTCCCACGACGACCGCCGATGCGACGATGGCTGCCGCAAAGTTGGCCGCGCCGAACACGCCCACCGCAAAAGCCAGCGGATGGGCTTTGACGAAGCGGCCGATCAGCCTGGCTCCGTCACCGAGAAGGGTGCGAATTGTCAGTCCAGATTCCATACCGGGGGGGCATGGTACGCAACCACCCGGCCCTGAGATCCATGAATATCCACGACCCCTAAGCGAGAATCAGGGCCATCACCCATGTCGGGAGCGACTCCGGGAAACGGATACTCAGCTCATGGACACACCCAACAAACCCGACCGACCGCTCTTCGTGGCCGGACTGACCGTTCTGGTTTTGGTGCTGGTGGCGGTAGCGGTGATCGTCTTTCGCCCCGAACCGACCGTTTTCGACCCGTCCACTCCCGAAGGCGTGGTGCAAACCTATGTTCGCGCCGTGCTCGACAAGGACGACGAGGCGGCGATGGCGCTTTTGGCCGATGAGACCGAATGCGAACCGATCCGCTTCGGCCGATCCGGCGACGATTCGATCCGGGTTACCCTCGGCAAGGTCGAGATCGACGGGGACCGGGCCACGGTCGACGTGAGAATCACGACATCCGGCGGAGGCTCGCCGTTCGACCGATGGGAGTATTCCGAAACGGACAGCTTCACCCTGACGCGGCAAGGCGGCGAGTGGCTGATCAAGACTCTCCCGTGGCGCTTCGTGATCTGCGAGAAAGGAATCTGACATGGCGATCTTTGGATTGCTCATCAACCTGCTGATCCTGGCCGCTCTGATCGGTGGAGGGATCGCCCTGGCCAAGCGCGGACAGAACAAAGACGCCGGAGCCGGGTCGATCCGGCGACTGGTCGTGTATGCGTTCGCCTACGGTCTGCTGGTCGTTGCCGCCGTGGGCGTGGCTCGACTCATCGGGTTCCTGATCCCCGTCGAGGAGGTCGCCAGAAACGATTCATCGGAGGTTGCCCGGGCACTGGCTTTCACAATCGTCGGCGGACCCGGTTTCTACGTGTTGTGGCGATATCTCTCGAAACGCCTCGAAGATCCGGCCGAACAGCAGTCGGTTGGCTGGGGGATCTTCGTCCTCGCATCAACGACCACCTTCCTCATCGGGGGCCTCACCGGATTGGCGACCGGCATCGGCTGGCTGATCCGCGTCGAGTCCCCACGACCGGCGGAACTCGCGCTCGGCATCGTGTGGATGGGAATCTGGTGGTGGACGTGGCGACTCGCCACCGGCAAGTACCGGCCCAAGGTTCTGGCCGAGGGAAGCATCATCGTGGGATCGGGAATCGGCCTGGTCACGACCGCGGTCGCAGCCGGGGTAACGATAAATGCCCTCCTTTCGGAGGCGTACGACGCATTGTTCTCGGCTTCGGTCGGCTCCATGACGAGCGATGCCTTCGCGAGAGCATTGGTCTGGACCATCCTCGGATCGTTGATCTGGTGGTGGCATTGGTGGCAGCACGGACTGACCACCGGCGACTCGGTCGCCAAGTCTGCATACACGCTGATCCTTGGTGTACTGGGAGGATCCGTCGCCGCCCTGGGCGCAACCGCCGGTGGGCTCTTCTTGACCCTCCAGTGGTTCCTGGGCGATCCCGGTGGCACGGCACTGACCCACTTCGGAGAACTCCCCGGTGTCTTGTCGACGGTTGGGATCGGCTGGCTCGTCTGGGCCTACCACCGCAGCGTGGTCGCGGCTGGCGGTCCCGACGCCTTCGATACCCCTACCGGAACCGCCTACCGCTATCTGCTATCCGGCCTGGGTCTGGTGGCGGCCGCGACCGGTGTGGGAATCGTCGTCAACGCCATTCTCAGCACGACCGTCACGATTGCCGGCCGAGACTCCTCGATCGATACCCTGCTCGGTGGAATCACCGCCCTGATCGTCGGCCTGCCGGTCTGGTGGAAGACCTGGACCCCGATCCAGGCTGCCGCTGCCGCCAACCCCGAACGGCTCAGGCATGCGGCTCGACGCATCTACCTGACCGTGTTGGCCGGCGTCGGCGGACTCGTGGCAGTGATCAGCCTGATAGTGCTGACATTCGAACTGTTCCAGGCCGCACTCGATGGCGACTCCGCCTCGGTGGTGATCGACCGCATTCGTGGACCGGTGGGTTGGATCGTGGCCACGGCCGTCGTCGCCGGGTATCACATCTCCGTGTGGCGCCGTGACCGTGCCGGCCTGCCCGAGGAAGAAGAGTCGGTGGAACTGCGCCAGATCATCTTGGTCACGGGCGAGGGAGCGCCACTGGCAGAACTTCGGGCGGCCACGCATGCCGTCGTCACCGTTTGGCCTCGCGCCGATGAGACACAGGGTTCCGGGGATGCCGGTGAAATGCTGGCCGCCTTGGCGGAAGTGTCGGCCGAGCGGGTCCTGTTGATCTCCGATCGCGATGGAGTGAAAGCCATTCCCCTCAAGCACTGACCGTTGACTCGCCGGGCGGGCGAGGCCATACTCGCCCGGCGATGGCTACCCAGATCATCATCATCGAATAGGCACACGTCTCAACGGCGTGTGCCTTCGACCCTCTGCAACCGCGGAGGGTCTTTTGTTGGAGGCAGCAACCATGGAAATCTACGACACCACCCTCCGGGACGGTTCTCAACAGGAGGGGATCTCGCTCACCGTCGGAGACAAGCTGCGCATCGCCCGTTTGATCGATGATCTCGGTGTCGACTACATCGAGGGGGGTTGGCCGGGTGCGCTTCCCAAAGACGACGAGTTCTTTCGCCGGGCCCGCTCCGAGGTCAACTTCAAACACGCCACCCTGACAGCCTTCGGGTCGACCCGGCGGCCGGGTGCCCAAGCCGCCACCGATCCTCAGCTTCGATCTCTCCTCGCAGCCGAGACCGAAGTCATCTGCATCGTCGGCAAGGCCTGGGACTATCACGTCTTCGAGGCACTGAGAACCGACCTCGACCAGGCCATCCGCATGGTGGCCGATTCGGTGGAGTTCCTGCGTAACCACGACCGGAGGGTGTTCTTCGATGCCGAGCACTTCTTCGACGGGTATGCCGCCAACCCCGCGTTCGCCATTTCTGCACTGAAGACAGCCCACGAATTCGGGGCCGAACGCGTGGTGCTGTGCGACACCAACGGAGGAAAACTTCCCGATGAGATCGCCGCCTCCATCAGAGCCGTGAAGAGTGCGCTACCGGCCGCCGAGGTCGGGGTTCATTTCCACAACGACTCCGGGTGTGCGGTCGCCTCGTCGCTCGCGTCTGTGGAGGCGGGCGCCCGCCAGATTCAGGGATGCATCAACGGCTACGGGGAACGCACCGGAAACGCGGACCTGTGTTCGATCATCCCCGACCTCGTGATCAAGATGGGTATCCCGGTGGTCTCGGACCACCAACTGGAGATGCTCTCGCCCATATCCCACCACATAGCCGAGTTGGTCAATATCAACCTCGACCCTCACCGCCCCTATGTGGGGGTGTCGGCTTTCACGCACAAGGCCGGTCTGCACACGTCGGCGCTGGCGAGACAGCCCGATGCCTATGAGCACACCCGGCCCGAATCGGTGGGGAATCACACCAGGATGGTGGTCTCCGAACAGGCCGGTAAGGCGTCGATCATCGGCAAGGCCCGCGAACTCGGTCTGGAGATGGACGACGATCTGGCCCGCACCGTTCTCGAGCGCGTCAAGGAACTCGAATACGACGGATACCACTTCGAGGCCGCCGACGGCTCCTTCGAGCTGCTGGTGCGCAGGGCCACCGGCTGGGAACAGGACTTCTATGAGCTGGAGAGCTTTCGGACGTTCATAGAGCGACGCGCCGACCAGGCTGTCCTTGCGGAGGCCACGATCAAGGTAATCGTCGGTGGCAACCGGGTCGTCACCACCGGTGAAGGAGTGGGACCGGTCCATGCGCTCGACCAGGCGTTCAGAGCGGCACTCATGACCCGATACCCCGAGGTCGAGCGTCTCCGGCTCAGCGACTACCGGGTCCGGGTCCTCGACTCAGCCGATGGAACCGGCGCCAAGGTCCGGGTCCTTCTCGAAACCTCCGACAGCGAAACTTCGTGGGGAACCATCGGGGTCCACGAGAACATCATCGAAGCCTCATGGGAGGCGCTGGCCGATGGACTCACTATCGGGCTTCTGCGCCTGGGAGGCAACTGATCAGGCCAGGCCCAAGTGGCAGCTGGGCCCGCGATCCTCTGTGCGGTAGCGTCTTGCCATGATCCCCCACATGACACCCGACGATTTCCGCACCATCGGTCACGAGATGGTGGACTGGCTGGCCGGATACTGGGAGCAGCTCGAAGACCTCCCCGTGCAGTCGCTCTTCGAACCGGGCCAGGTGCGCGCGATGCTCCCCGACCACGCTCCGGAGACGGGGGAATCGTGGCAGGACATCCGCAGCGACCTCGACCGGGTCATCGTCCCGGGGATAACCCACTGGCAGTCGCCCCGTTTCTACGGATACTTCCCGGCCAACTCCTCGGGCCCGGGCGTTCTCGCCGATTTGATCTCGTCGGGCCTTGGGGTCCAGGGGATGATGTGGTCGACATCGCCTGCATGCACCGAGGTCGAGACCCATGTACTCGACTGGCTCATCGAGATGCTGGGCCTGCCGGAGCGGTTTCGCTCCACCGGCGCGGGAGGAGGAGTGATCCAGGACTCGGCGTCGTCGTCCTCGCTTGTGGCCCTCGTTGCCGCCCGGGAACGATGCGGCGGGGGAACCCCGGTCGCCTACACATCGGTCGAAGCCCACTCTTCCATCGAAAAGGGATGCCGCATCGCCGGGGTCGAGGAACTCCGCAAGGTCCCAACCGATTCGGAGTTCCGGATGCGCCCCGACGCCCTCGAGGCGATGATCCGCACCGATCTCGAGCGAGGTCTGACACCGGCATTCGTCGCAGCCACCGTCGGGACCACGTCGTGCGGTTCCGTAGACCCGGTTGCCGACCTGGCCCGAATCTGCAGACGCTTCGGGCTGTGGCTGCATGTAGACGCCGCCTACGCAGGCACAGCGGCGCTTCTCCCCCGGATGCGGTGGATCCACGATGGCGTCGAGTTTGCCGACTCCTACTGCTTCAACCCCCACAAGTGGATGCTCACCAACTTCGACTGCTCGGCGTTCTATGTCGCAGACCGCACCGCCCTCACTGATGTTCTCTCGATCGTCCCCGAGTACCTGCGCAACGAGGCTTCGGACTCGGGGGCGGTATTCGACTACCGGGACTGGCAGGTTCCTCTGGGCAGGCGGTTCCGGGCCCTGAAGCTCTGGTTCGTCATCCGTCACTATGGCGTCGAAGGTCTCCGCTCGTACATCGAGGAGCACATGAGCATCGGCTCCGAACTGGCCGACCTCGTGGAACGGTCCGCCGACTTCGAGCTCGCTGCCCCGGTCCACTTCAGCCTGGTGTGTTTCCGGCACCGGGGCGGTGACGACGAGACCCGCCGTGTCCTCGATGCGGTGAACGGATCGGGAAGGGCTTTGCTCACCCAAACCCGACTGGACGGCAAGCTGGTGATGCGCATGGCGATCGGCGCCACCAGAACCGAGGCTCGCCATGTTCGAGAGACGTGGGACCTGATCTCGTCGGTTTGAGTCTCAGCCGGCTCCGCCGGCAGCCGCCGTGACCGTCCTTCGGCGCAGCTTCACGATCGTCCACATCAGCAGCACCGCCGCCCCAGCTGGGATGTCCATCTTCGTCTCGGCGCGCAGCGATCGCGAGAACAGGTTGTTGAGGCGGACCGCCCCCACTAGACCCGATAGATCGACGATCTCCCATCGGAATCCGAGAAACGATCGGATCAAAGCGATCTTTCCTCCCGGCCAGCTGATGTCGTAACGACCCTTGGGTGCCTTCTCGACCGTTGCCAGCGCCCGTCCGCCGGTTTCGGGAATCAGGTCCCAGCGATTGAACGACGACCGGGAGATCAGACAGGCAGAGTCTCCGATGATCGCAGTCGACGTCCTTCCGGCCCGATGTCGGAACGAACCGACCAATGCCTGATCCAACAGAACTTCGAACCGGAACGTGAAGAGGGACACCGGGTTGGCGGCAATGATCATGTGGGCATCCCCAACAGGTTACGGACCATCCAGGCTGTGGCGCCCCACAGGGACTCCCCCTCCAGGTCGTAGAACCAGACCCGGTGTTCTCTCCACAATTCGTGGTGCCAGCGGTCTTCGGTGGCCAGATCGCTCAGACGGGGTTCGTAAACCGCCTCGACCTCTCGTGGCGACGGGACCAGTTGAAGTCTTCCCTCGATCCGACCGACAACCGGCACCACGAGAAGTGAGAACTCCACGGTGTGGATGTGGGGGAGAAACCCGAGCACCTCCACCTGTTCGGGACGGATGCCGACTTCCTCATTGGCTTCTCTGAGCGCGGTGGCGACGGGTCCGTCGTCGGCAGGGTCGGGGCGACCACCCGGAAACGCTATGTGGCCGGCATGGGTGGGCATCGTGTAGGGCCTCTTGATGAGAACCAGCCGCAGCTCACCGTCGTCGTCGGCATAGAGCGGGGCCAGGACCGCCGCCTGGGGCACTTCGCTCGGCGGCGGGGAGTCGTGAAGTATGACGAGCCGGTCCCACATCCGCCGCATCCTACGGGCGCGCCCAACGGTAGGGACCCGGCCCGGCACACCCACCGTTCACGATCCCGATAGTCTCGCCTGATGGTTCCGAGTCGACTGGTCACGGATCGCTTCGTACTCCGCAAGCTAACTCGCCAGGATGTCAACCCAATCGCCGACGCGGTCATTGCGTCTCTCTCCGAACTGCAGCGCTGGCTCCCCTGGGCCCACTCCCACTATGGACGCGAAGACGCCGTTGCATTCGTGCGGGACTCCCAACAGTCATGGAAGGAGGCCAGGGCCTTCGACTTCGCGATCAAAGACCCGCGAACCCCCCAGCTTCACATCGGCAACTGTTCGATCTGGCCTGTCGCCAGGATCGCCAAGGTGGGCGAGATCGGTTACTGGATTCGATCGGACCACACGTCCCGGGGTATCGCCTCTGAAGCGACGGATCGCCTGATCCAGCTCGGCTTCGACGAGATGGGTCTCCACAAGATCAACCTCCGCATCGCGGTCGGGAACAGCTCCAGCGAACGCGTCGCAGAGAAACTCGGATTCACCAAAGAGGGCGTCCTCCGCGAAGAGTTGTTGCTGCAGGGCCACTGGGTCGACCACACCATCTACTCGCTGCTGGCCGGCGAACGTTGACCAGGTAGGGCTTTTTCGAGACTTTCACGGTCGAGACATGGGAATACAGCCTGATGGCGCGAGGGGGCGTGTCGACTACTTTTCGATCTGTGACCGAGCGAACCGGCATCACTAGGGTTCGGATCGACGTTCGCGGCTCCGTGCAGGGAGTCGGATTCCGGCCCTACGTGTACCGCCTGGCCATCGAAGAGAGCCTGAACGGATGGGTGATCAACAACCCGTCCGGCGTGGCCATCGAGGTCGAAGGGCCGCCAGAGGCGATCGCACGATTCATCGACCGGCTCCCGCTC
>JBFJTO010000039.1:0-9008 GCA_041625295.1 Acidimicrobiia bacterium
CCCGGTCGGACTTCGTAGAAGAACTGGTTTCGGAGGTATCGAGATCTCTTCACGACGGTCGGAACGCCGGCCACGGTGCCCGTCAGCTCGGGTCCGATGTCTCGAGGATCTTCCGGGCCTGGCGCACCGATGAGGCGGAGCGAAGGATCCGCGACATTTCGTCTCGGGCATACCATTTCGGGTTGGTCACCTCCCTGAAGTCTGCCGGTTTCGAACGGTTTGCCTGGGTGGTCACCGGCAAGGGATGTGCTAGTTGTCGTGCGGCTGCCGACGGTCGCGAAACCAATCCCCCGCTTCATCCCGGATGCTCATGCACGGTGGTCCCTGCTTGAGAGTGGGGTAGACGACCCGGCCGCCGTATGATCGCCCCAAGATGTTCATTCGCGCTGGTTCGACTTATCAAGGCAGGGAGCGGCGGCGGGGCTTGTTTGCCATTGCCGCGGTCATCGGGGTCATCTATCTGGTTTTGACAGGTCTGTCCACGTTGTGGACGGATTACCAGTGGTTCGACTCGATCGGGTTTCTGTCCGTGTGGCGGACAAGGATCCTCACCTCAGTTGCGCTCGGTGCCGGAGGGGCTGCCTTCGTCTTCTTGTTCGTTTGGGTGAACCTCGTGCTCGCCGATCGCATCTCGCCCCGTCTGGCTCTGCTGAGTGGCGGGCAGGACGAAGAGATCGTTGAACGTTTCCAGGACTGGGTTGAACCCAGGCTCAGGCTGGTACGGCTCGGGATCTCCGCCGCCCTGGCACTGCTCATCGGTGTCGGAGTGGCTGCCTTCCGTGACGACGTGCTTCTCTACATGCACTCGACCCTGTTCCAAGTTGCCGACCCGCAATTCGGCAACGACGTCAGCTTCTATATGTTCCGCCTCCCGTTGTGGGCGAATCTGACCTCGTGGTTGTTCAATCTGGTCGCTCTGACGTCGGTCCTCGTGGGGACACTCCACTATCTCAATGGGGGAATCAGGCTCCAGCGGGGTAACCGGATAGATGTCCGACCCGGGGTCAAGGCCCACATTTCGGGTCTGATCGCGCTCCTGGCGCTGACAAGGGCCGTGAGTTATCGGATCGACGTTTTTCAACTTCTCTACACCAAACAGCGGTCTTTCGCCGGGGCCGGATACACCGACGTCAACGCCCGCCTCCCTGCGCTCAACCTTCTCGTCCTGGTGTCGATCGTCGCTGCGGCGCTGTTGATATGGAACATCTGGCGCAAGGGGTGGACTCTGGCGATCGTTTCGGTGGGTGCTTGGGCATTCGTTTCGATCGCAGCGGGCGTGATCTATCCCGCAGTCGTGCAGAGGTTCGTCGTTGCGCCCAACGAGCTCGACCGGGAACGCCCCTATATCGCTCGCAACATCGAAGCCACCCGGGAGGCGTTCGGACTGGCGAGTGTCGAAGTGAGGCCGTTTGCAGCCGATTTCAACCTTGACGCCACCGACATCTCCAACAACAGGCCCACGATCGACAATCTGAGGCTTTGGGATCCCAAGGTCCTCCCGTTCAGCTATCAGAACCGCCAGGAGATCCGCACCTATTACCGCGTCGACCGTGTGGATTCGGATCGCTACGTGGTCGATGGCGAGCTTCAACAGGTGATGGTGGCCGCACGCGAACTTGACGAACCCAATCTTCCCGCCACCGACTGGTTGACCCGAACGCTGTTGTACACGCACGGGTTTGGAGCCGTGGTGAGTCCCGCCAACGCCGTCGAACCCGACGGCCAACCGGCCTTGTGGGTCAGGGACGTGCCCCCGCGCGATCTCAAACCCGAGCTGGCTCTCGATCAATCACGCATCTACTTCGGCGAGTCGTATCGGACAGATAAGCCGGTCGTCGTCAAGACGGGTTCCTCGCCACAAGAGGTGGATTTCCCTCTGGAACAGGGCAACTCTCAGAACGAGTACGACGGGGCTGATGGGGTGGACGTCGGCGGCTTCGTCAACCGACTGGCTTTTTCGCTCCGGTACCGAGACCTGAACATGCTGATTTCCAGCCAGTTGCGGGGCGACAGCAAGCTGCTCATGGAGCGCAACATCCGCGACCGCGTCAGCGCGATCGCTCCGTTCCTCGCAGCCGACTCGGATCCGTACCCAGTCATCCTCGACGGAGAAGTTGTCTGGGTGGTCGACATGTACTCGTACTCCTCTCACTACCCGTACTCCCAACCGGTGACCACCGAAGAGACCCGCCGGATGGCGATCAAGTCGGGATTGCAGAGGGAAGGCTGGAACTACGTCCGAAATTCGGTCAAGGCCACGGTTGATGCCTTCGATGGAACCGTGAACCTCTATGTAACGGATCCCGATGATCCGATCGTCAAGACCTGGCGGCGGGTCTTCCCGGGCATCTTCAAGGACTTCGCCGAAATGCCGCCTGATCTGGTTGGCCATCTCCGCTACCCCCAGGACATGTTCCGGGTGCAGACCGAGATGTACATCGACTACCACATGACCAACACCGACGAGTTCTTCCCCCGTGTCGATGCCTGGGCCATTCCCAAGGATCCCTCCACGCCGCGGCGAGCCGACTTCCTGTGGGGAGATCGGAGATCGGCGGATCTAACCGGGATCACTTATCTGGACAGGATCGTTCCCTATTACGTGCTCTTGCGGTTGCCCGGCGAGGAAGATCTCTCGTATGTGCTCATGCAGCCATATACCCCCGAGGAAAAGCCGAATATGTCTTCGATCCTGGTGGCGGACTCGACGCCGGGAACGTACGGGCGGCTGATCGACTATCGCCTTCCTCGCGGTGTGATCGTCGAAGGTACCGGTCAAGTCGGCAACCGCATCGAACAGGACGACGAGATCGCCACTCAGTTCACCCTGTGGCGGGGCCAGGGATCGAATGTGATTCTCGGTGACCTGCTGGTTCTTCCAGTCGAAACCTCGATCCTTTACGTGCAGCCGGTGTATCTGGAGTCCGAGCAGGGCGGGCTTCCGTTTGCCGAGTTCCGGCGGGCCGTGGTGGTCTACGGCGATCGGGTCGAATGGGCGCCATCTTTGGATGAGGCCATGACCCTCGTGTTCGGCGGCGGAACGGCTGGCCCGACAACGCCGAGCGAGCCATCGACGGGTCCATCCCTCGATACCGAGGTCGCCCAGCTGTTGAGCCAGGCCGCGGCAGCGTTCGACCAGGCTCAAACGGCCCTTCAGGCGGGAGATCTGGCTGGATATCAGCGTTACATCCAGGAGGCCGAGCGCCTGGTCAGGGATGCCCTGGCCAGGGCGGGTGCACCGCCCGAGGCGAGTCTGGTGTCAATAGGATGACCGAGTCCTTGGAAGGTTCTGGAAGCTCAGGTACTTTCCCGGCGATGCGCAGCCCCATTGGTGAGATGACGATGGATGGTCGGGTTCTCATTCATCGACTTGATCCCGGTGTTGTCGTTGCTGCCGAACACGCCGAAGAGGTCAGACGAGTGGCCGCGGCGCTGACAGGCGGTTCGCCTTTTTCTGCGGTGGTGGACATGAGGGACATCGGCTTCGCCGACCGCAAAGCTCGAGAAGTCTTTGGCGGCGAAGAGGAGGGTCTGGCAGCAGTGGCGTTCCTGGTCGAATCCGAGATGTCCGCCGGTCTGGCTGGCATGTTTGTCAGATTCCGGGACCATGACTACCCGATGGAAGTATTCACAGATGAGAAGAAGGCTCTCGATTGGGCAAGACGGCGGGTGGCAGGCAAATAGGTTTTGCCGTAGGCCCGACTCGGGCATACGATGGCTCTCATACGACGCGGGGTGGAGCAGTCTGGTAGCTCGTCGGGCTCATAACCCGAAGGTCGCGGGTTCAAATCCCGCCCCCGCTACTGAAAGCCCCGGTCAGCGGACTGCTGACCGGGGCTTCTACCGTATTGAGTGATCCTTCTACCGCCGCTTCCACCGGATTCTCTACCGGCTGGCGGCGATCAGACTCTCGAAGGTTCGGGCGGCTTCTGCCTGCATTCCGGGTAGCACGTGTTGGTAGGTGTCGATGGTGAACGCCGGGTTCCCATGCCCGAGCCGCTCCGAGACCACCTTCACGGGGACGCCGGCTTTGATGAGCAGGGTGCCGTGAGTGTGGCGGAGGTCGTGAAGACGCACCTTGGGAACGCCCGATCGGGCGACGATCCGCTCGAAGGCTTGGGAGATGGAGTGGGGGTGGATCGGGTTGCCGTCGGCGTCGGCGAACACCCAGCCGGTCGGTTCGATCCCCACCGCACCACGCTCCGACGCCTGCCACGCCTTCCATGCCGACAGAACCGCGACGGTCGTCTTGTCCAGGTCGACCGCCCGCCTCGAGTTGGTGGTCTTGCCACGCGACTCGTGCAGTTCGTAGCCGACCGAGACGAGACCCCTGTTGACCGAGATGGTCGCCTTTGCCAGGTCGACGTCGTCCCACTGCAGTCCGAGCAGCTCACTGCGGCGCATCCCGGTGTTGGCGAGCAGCCAGAGGGCTGCGAAGAGCCGATGTCCAGCCGCCTCACGCAGGAATGCCTGCAGTTCCTGGGCTGTCCAGGCTTGCGGCTCCACCTTCGGGATCGATCGCAGCTTCGGCGCGTGGGCCACCAGAGCCACGTTCCTGCTGATGATCCCTCGGCGGACCGCGTCGATGAGAGCGCCCCGGATGATCAGATGAATCTCCAACACCGTCTTCGGAGCCAACGGCCGCTTCCCGTTCGCCGGGTGCAGCTTCTCGTCATAGAGCCGCTCCAGGTGGTGGGGTCGGAGCCGACGGATCGGCACCCTGTCGAGCGAAGGTGCGATGGCACGGTCAAGAACGCGAAATGACGCGAAGCAGAAATGCTGTCTGAGCAGGTATTTCGCGCGTTTCGCCAGGTCAGCGAACACCCCGGACTCGGGCTCATAACCCGAAGGTCGCGGGTTCAAATCCCGCCCCCGCTACTGAAAGTACTGAAAGCCCCCGCAACGCGCGGGGCTTTTTGGTTTGTCAGGCTTCTGCGGCGCCGTGGGCCGGTCCTCTAAAGGCTGCCCAGGTCAGCGTCTTTAGCGGCGAAATCCGAACTCGTTGATGGCAAGACTGAATGTGGTTCCATCAGAAACGTAGAGATTGCCGTCGGCGGAGTGTTCGTATCGGACCTTGGTGAGGTCGGCTTCGGGCGGAAGAACGATGAGATTCACCCGTGCGTCAGCCAAGGGGATCACCCGGGTTCGGGCATCCGCATGCCTCTTGAACTCGCCGGTTGCCTCGTCGAACACGAACACATGGCCGTGCACGCGAATGGTCGTCGGACCTTTGGCGATCACCTCTCCCAAGAAGTGTCGGCGCACATCCGTTTCGAATGCGCGGCGTTCGATGATGTGTACCTTTTCTCCCACTTCGATCGACATCGAGGTTTCTCCTGGGGTCCGGCGGACAGCGAAGACTATCTCCTGTCGGGGCCCGGGGAGCGTCAGTGGTGGACCCGGGGCGTGGGCACGAGGCACGGGCTGAGAGGCGAGTTCCGGCGACTCGAAGTGATGGCCTCTCGGTAAGCTCGACGCCAAGCGCCACGGAGTGAACACGTGAACGAATCAGCCCGCATGGTCGTGATGTCCTTCGAGTCGCCGCCCGCCTGCATCCCGCAATCATGGATGTGATCGGGTGGCTGCTGGAGGGAGATCCTTCAGTCCGCTGGCAGGTGATGGCTGATCTTGCCCACGACCCGCCCGAGCGAGTCCAAGCCGAACGATTCCGGGTGGCGACGGAGGGATGGGGAGCGCGCCTGCTGTCTCTCCAGGCCGACGACGGGCAGTGGGGCGGAGGCGCCTACTCGCCCAAGTGGATCTCGACCACATACACGCTGCTGCTGCTCCGGCACTTCGGTCTCGATCCGGCCAGCCCTCAGTCGCAGGAAGCGATAGCGAGAGTCGAACAAAACGTGATATTGGGTCGTGCCAACCTGCCCTTCTTCGAGTATCGCGGGGAGACCTGCGTCACCGGGATGTGCCTCGCCCTGGCCGCATACTTCGGGGCCGCCGAGGAGGGGAGCGAAGTGGTCGTCGACTGGCTCCTAGACGAGAGGCTGGCGGACGGAGGGTGGAACTGCCAGACCGTGAACGGCTCGACTCGCTCATCGTTCAACACGACGATTTCGGTGTTGGAAGGTCTCCTCGAATACGAGCGGGCGATGGGCCGCACCGATGCCGCGATCGTCGATGCCCGGGCGTATGCGCACGAGTACCTCATGGAACGGCAGATGTTTCGTTCGCTCGCGACGGGCGATGTCATCAACTCTCGTTGGAAGCTGTTTTCTTTCCCGCCCCGGTGGCACTACGACGTGTTGCGGGGCCTCGACTACCTCCGGGACGCAGGCGTCGTATATGACGATCGCTGCAACGAGGCCATCGCCCTGGTCGAGAGCAAACGTGATGCGAACGGCCGATGGCCGCTCCAGAACCATTACGCGGGCAGAGAGCACTTCAAGATGGAGCCGGGGACGGGCAAACCCAGCCGGTGGAACACCCTTCGCGCTCTGCGGGTGCTCGGGTGGCAGGCACGACCGGTGGGTTGACGCTCACGCGTCACTGCGCCGGCGGGGCATCGGTGGTGACGGAGGGTGCGGCCGGCACCGTGTCGCGGTTCCGGGTCGGGTAGGCGATCACCGCGATTCCGATCAGCACGACACCGATCGAAACCCATCCGTTCCTGCTGAGGCCCAGAAAGCGGAAGGTCGTGTCGGTGCGGATCAACTCCAGCACGAACCTCATCACGGCGTATCCGGCTAGATACACCCCGACGAGTTTGCTCCGCAAGGCCGGGAATCGCCGGCCCGCCCAGATGACGAATCCTGCCAAGGCCAGATTCCAGATGGATTCGTAGAGGAATGTGGGGTGGAACGTGGCCGCGTCCGGGTAGGCGACCGGACGGTTCCTGGGGTCGATGGCAACCGCCCACGGAAGGTTGCTCGGGGTGCCGAAGAGTTCCTGGTTGAAGTAGTTTCCCCAGCGCCCTATGGCCTGTGCGAGAGGCACTGCGGGAGCGATCGCATCGAGAAGTTGACGACGATCCACCCCAAGCCGGCGGGCAGTCACATAGAAAGCGATGGCCCCGGCGGTCAGGCCCCCGAAGAGCGCCAGGCCCCCCTCCCAGATGGCGAGGACCTTCCACACCTCGCCCCTATAGCGATAGAAGTGCGTGGAGACATAGGCGAGCCGGGCACCCAGGAACCCGATGATCACCATGCGCGTGATGATCTTCTCTGCAAGGGCGGGATCGCCCCCGGTCCCGGCAAACCGCTTCTTGGCAAGCGACCATGCCACGGCCACGCCGATGCCGATCAAGAGACCGTAGAAAGTCAGGCGCAGCGGCCCGATGTGGACGTCGTTGATCGGCGGAGACGGGATTGAGGCGAAGACGGTCGTGGTGAGAGACATCTGATGACTCGAGGGTCGGGAATCCGGGAAGCTTACCGACGCCGCCAGACCCGGTGGCCACCCCGGCGCTCCCTTCCGTTGCGTAGTGACGCCGGACTGCCAACCTTGTTCGCAGGGATCGAGGTGATCATTGAGCGATATCGAGCGAAGCGAACCGATGCCGGCCATCTTTCTCAGCCATGGGGCGCCCCCGCTGGCCGACGACGACATCTGGAGGGCCGAACTGGCCGAGTGGAGTTCGGGCCTGCCCAGACCGAGTTCCATCCTGGTCGTGTCGGCACACTGGGAGTCGGCGCCGATGATGGTGGGCGCAACTTCGCCGGTCCCGCTCTACTACGACTTCTATGGATTCGCTCCCCGCTACTACCAGGTCGAATACCCCGCTCCCGGTGCTCCGGATCTCGCCGAATCGGTCGCCAAGCTCGTCGCTACACCGGGTCGTCCACTCCACCACGATCCGCACCGTGGCCTCGACCACGGCGCATATGTACCGCTCGTCGAGATGTACCCCGAAGCCGACATCCCGGTCCTGCAACTCTCGATGCCGACGCTCGATCCTGTCGACTTGTTCGCCTTGGGCCAATCGTTGGCACCTTTGCGAGAAGAAGGTGTGCTGATCATCGGCAGCGGGTTCAGCACCCACAATCTCATGGGCATCGGCCTGGGAGCGGCGCCAGGGGCACCGCCGCCATCGTGGTCATCGGAGTTCGATGATTGGCTGCAAGCGACATTGACAGCCGGAGACTTCGACGCCCTCGTCGACTTTCAGGAAAAGGCACCCGCGGCGCACCTGGCGCATCCGCGCACCGAGCATTTCGCACCACTGTTTGTGGCTCTGGGAACGGTTGCCGATCACTGGTCCCGGGTCGACACCGCCGTCGAAGGCTTTTGGTACGGGCTTTCAAAGCGATCCGTAGAGATGGGTTGACCGCCGAAGTTCTTGAACCACCAGAACGGGGACGCCAGAGCACCGGCACACCGACGGTGCCTGTGACCGTCGTAGGAGTCTGAGATCTTTTCATTTGCGGCGCCGGGCCGGCCGATGATCATGGCGGGCCGTGATTGCTGGGGGCGAAGCGGACTCGCCCAGGCGGTCTGCCATCACGGATGATCGTGTGCCCCATCTGGTGGATGACTACGTGGTGGTGGAACCAGCACAGGGTTGTCAGGTTCTCGGGGTCGGTGCGGCCACCTTTCGAGAACGGCTGGATGTGGTGCGGTTGGAGGCGGTACCGCGACTGGCAACCATCGGCGGCGCATGCGCCTCCGTCGCGGTGGAGAATCGCCCGCCGCAGCGGTCCGGAGACGATTCGGGTCTTTCGCCCGGCAGCGAGCGGTTGGCCGGAACTGGTGGTTGTCGTCTGGACGCTCCCCGAGCACAGAGCCTCTTCGAGTGCGTTCGAGCCAACCTGCATCCCCTGATCAGTGGTGGCGCCTGACTGTCCCCCAGTGGATGACGCCCGTTCGGCATCCACGAAAACCGTGACCAGTGGCGCAGACGTGGTCGAGACCCCGGTTCCGTCGAGGGAGTCCTGTGCAATGGCAACGAGCGCATCGGCCTGTCGGTGCCCGAGTGTGTCTCTGATCCCATTCGGCAGTGACGGGAAGCTGTCGGCCTTCTCGCTGAGAGCACGCTCTACCAGGCGGCCGTCGGCTCC
>JBFJTO010000040.1:0-8979 GCA_041625295.1 Acidimicrobiia bacterium
CGAACCGGTGACATCGCAAAACATGAGGGTGATGGTCCGGCGCTCTCCGCCCGAAGACGGTTGCCGGCGGATGTCGTCGGCCAGTTGGCGGGCCACCTGTTGGGTGGAGCGTCCATCCATCCCCGTGGTGGCACCTTCGGACAACTCGTGGCCGCAGTTGAAACAAAATCGGGCCCCGTCGGGTAGCGGTGTCGAACAGTTGGGACAGGCGAATTGGAGCGCGCCCCCGCAACTCATACAGAATTTGGCGGCATCGGGATTCTCGGTGCCGCAGCTTGCACAGACCATCGAAAGCCACCTGACCGGTTGGTCAGACGATAGGCGAGTCTTGGTGGAGATGCCCGGGAATCAGTCAGTTGGTATAGGAAGGGGCCGGTGGAGCGGCCCGAACCATGAACGCTTCCTGGTCCGGATAACACCACCACCAGTCCTCGCCAGGTTCGAATGATCGAACCAGCGGATGTTCCGACGAGCGGTTGTGGGCGGTGGCGTGTTTTCCCGGGGAGTTGTCGCAGCAACCCACGTGGCCGCATGACTGGCACAGTCGAAGATGGACCCAGTCGTGCTTACCGAGCGCTTCGCACTCGAAGCATCCCGACCCGCTCGGTGTCGGTGGTTCCAGATCCATGGGTACGTGGCTGCAATTCACTGCTGATCCTCCTCGCCCGCCTCCCGCTGAGGATAGGTGGCTTCTTGCCCCGATGCTGTGGATCGTGTCTCCGGGCCTGGCTAGACGACCGAGCGGTGCAGGCGAAAAGTCTCTTCAGCGGCGCGGGCCTCATCGACGAATTCGAGGTATTGCCTTGCCAGGGATGTGAAGGCACCCGGCGCGGCCTGGGCCGCTCTGCGCATATCCGGTACCCGTTCGGTCTGGTAGCGCCACAGCTGGCGGTAACCGGTGCTCACGGTGTCCCACACCGGCACGTAGGTCCCCAGGTACTCGTAGTGTTGCGGGGCATTGTCGGCGAGTCCGGTTTCGTGGGAGGCCAGCCAGGCTTCGAAATCCCCTTCCGCCCCGGCCTTGATGTGAAAGCCCCATTCATAGATGAGGGCCACGGTGCTCCTTTCTACTGATATCGACGATACCCACCTACTCTCGCCTCCCTGTGAAAGACTCAACCGCCAAGACCCTGTCGACCTTCCACACGTTCGTCTACAGGGCCAGCCGGGGGCGTATCGGGCGTCGGCTCGTGAACAACGACATGCTGTTGCTGACAACAACCGGTCGGGTGACGGGCAAAGAGCACACCGTCCCCCTTCTGTTCCTGCGAGACGGTGAGTCGCTGGTCGTGATTGCGTCGTGGGGTGGTCGACCAATCCACCCCGAGTGGTACCGGAACCTGGTCGCCAATCCCAAGGCGGCGGTCCAGGTGCTCTCGGAGCGCTTCGATGTGGTGGCCAGGACTGCCGACACCGAGGAGCGTGCGCGGTGGTGGCCCCGCATAGTTGCCGCCAATCACGGATATGCCGTTTACGAGGCTCGAACCGATCGCGAAATCCCCGTGGTGTTCTTGGAACCGGTCTAGAGAGCTTCCAGGATCTCCGAAATCGGTGGGTAGTCGCCTAGCCCACGGCCCCGATAAGCGTACGAGACGGTTCCATCGGGTAGAACGATGGCGACGCCGGGCAGATTGGAATAATGACCGGTGATCTTGCCTTGGCGGCGATTGGTGGCGAAGGCCCACAGCCAGCGCAGCCATGCGCGGACATTGAACACGTAGACGGCCAGGCTCTGGGTGCCGATCCCCACTTTCCCGAACAGTCGCCGCTCGGGGTCGAGCAGCAGCGGGTACGGAAGGCTCTTTTCGAGATGGGCCGCCTGATAGGGGGCGCTGGGGCCGACGGCGATCACCGAGGCGCCCAGGTCGGAGATCTGTTGGTGAACCGACGCAACCTGCGCCAGCATCTTCAGGCAGGCCGCTCAGCCGAAATAGCGGACCAACACGAAAACGGTGGGCTTTTTCACCATGTCCCCGAGGCGCATGTCGGAGCCGTCGGGTCTTTGGAGGATCAGATCGAGCATGCTGGGAGTGTGCCAGCCTTTACCGATGACCGGCGGCTTGCCGGGCTGGAGCGAGGTGGCGACGCAGCAAGCGGAACGGGAACACCGCGGTCGCAGCGATGATCGCCCCGACCGCCGTCGATGTGGCGAACCCGGCCGCAATCGCCTTCGCCGTGTCCGGGTCCGCGCTGTGCGCCCCGCGCGCCAACAGATTCCGGACAGCCTCCACGTCGCCGATGTGTGCAGAGACGACCGCCAAGAGGACGGTGCCACCGATGGCGGCGCCAAACGTGAAGCCGAGATTGCGATAGAACTGGTGTGCGGCAGTTGCCCTTCCGATCTCGCTGGGGGGAGTGACCGAGCGCAAGAGAGTCAGACCGGCATTGGTGGCC
The DNA here is from genome assembly GCA_041625295.1 of Acidimicrobiia bacterium. Classification (GTDB taxonomy): domain Bacteria; phylum Actinomycetota; class Acidimicrobiia; order Spongiisociales; family ZC4RG35; genus JBFGRR01. The sequence continues at coordinate 2,395 of JBFJTO010000040.1, forward strand.
ACGCCCATTCCGCTGCCCGCCAGCAGTAGAAGACCGAAGAGGACAGGTAGGGGCGCATCCATCCATGCTGCCGCCGCAAGCACAGCCATGATCGGGATGGTCAGCGAGAACCCGTCTCGCATCACACTCGTCTCGGCTCGCCGATCCATGAGGCGGCTCGACAGGTTGGATCCCAGCGTCCACCCGATAACGAAAAACAGCACCGACCATGCGGCCAGCGAGGTGCTTCCGCCCCGCCCACCCTGCACATATAAGGGCACAAACGAGTTGGCCGTCATGGCGCCGGTCAATGCCAGTGCTATCGACAGGGCCAGCGGTCCGAATGGTTTTTCGAGAAGGTGGCGAAGACGCATCACCGGCTTTTCCACCTTCCGGGCGTGGCGGCGATATAGCCATGCCGCGGCTACCGCAATCGCCAGCCACAGTGCTGATAGCGGACCGAGACGGTCCACGGCGATCAGCAGCGCCAGGTTGAAGGCGAGGATCAGAACGACTCCTCTGAGGTCGAGGTGGCGTCGGTCGGCGTCGGGCAGCGGTCCGGGCATGACTCGCCACCCCGACACCAATGCCAGCACGCCCAGAGGCAGGTTGACCAGGAAAATCCAGCGCCACGACAGGGTGGTGAGCATGAATGCGGCGATGGCCGGGCCCGCCACGCCCATGGCTCCCCATACCGTCGAGTTGGCGGCAAAGGCCCGGCCCACCAGGTTCTCGGGGTATATGAGGATCACCGCCGAGAGACCGACGGCGATGACCAACCCGCCTCCGATGCCGTGTATCACCCTGGCGGCGATCATCAGGCTCATCGTGGGGACAAATGCCGCGGCCACTGCCCCCACAACAAAGACGACCACTGCGATCCGGAACATGCGGTTGACGCCGAGGGCGTCGATGAGCGGGCCCGCGGTCACGGTGGCCACGCCTGCGGCCAGAAGATATGCGGTGATCACCCAGGGCAAGAGGGCGACCTGGCCCAGGTCGGCAGCAACCTGGGGGATGGCGGCGGCCACGGCGATGCCTTCGAATGCAGCCAGTGCCACGGTGGTGTAGATGGCGATGGATGCCGGCAACAGCGGCCGCGATAGCACCGAGGTTGGTTGGTTCACGGGAAGACGCTACTTGCCCCGGGATGGGCCGGAACCGCTTGTGGGGCGAGTAGCGTCGGTGGCATGGATTCGACGTTTCTCGCAGACCTCAGGGAACGGACGGATTCCCTGAGAGATCAGGGTCTTTTCAAAGCCGAGAGGGTGATCGCCTCGCCTCAGGATGCCGTGATCCGTCTCGAAGACGGATCAGAGGTGATCAACTTCTGCGCCAACAACTACCTGGGATTGGCCGCCCACCCCGCTCTTGTGGAGGCAGCCGCGAAGGCGGTTTCCGAGTATGGATACGGGATGGCATCGGTTCGCTTCATCTGCGGTACCCAGACCGTCCACGCCCGTCTGGAGGAGCGGATTTCCCGGTTCTTGGGCACCGACGACACCATCCTGTATTCGTCGTGCTTCGACGCCAACGGGGGCCTCTTCGAGACCATCCTCGACGAGGAGGATGCCGTCATCTCCGACTCTTTGAATCACGCCTCGATCATCGACGGGGTCAGGCTCAGCAAGGCCCGGCGCCTTCGATACGCCAACAACGACATGGGCGACCTGGAGCGCTGCCTGGTGGAGGCTGCCGACGCTCGCTACCGGTTGATCGCCACCGATGGCGTCTTCTCCATGGACGGCGTGATCGCCAATCTGGCCGGGATCTGCGATCTGGCTGAACGGCATGGGGCCATGGTCATGGTCGACGACTCGCATGCGGTCGGATTCGTGGGCGAACACGGTGGCGGTACTCCCGACCTGACAGGGACCCGGGATCGGATCGACATCGTCACCGGGACCCTCGGAAAGGCGCTTGGTGGCGCCTCGGGTGGTTACACGTCTGGCCGGGCGGAGATCATCGCCTGGTTGCGTCAGCGTTCCCGTCCCTATCTGTTCTCGAACAGTCTCGCTCCCGCCATCGCCGCCACGTCGGTGACCGCCATCGACCTGATCGAGAGTTCCGCCGATTTGCGGGGAAGGCTCGCCGGCAATGCAGAGCGGTTCCGGTCTGCGATGAGCGCCGCCGGTTTCACGCTGGCCGGGGCCGGCCACCCGATCATTCCGGTCATGCTCGGCGACGCCCGGGTCGCCACCGAGATGGCAGCCCGGCTGCTCGAAAGAGGCATTTACGTGATCGGGTTCTCCTTCCCGGTTGTGCCCAAGGGCCAGGCGAGGATCCGAACCCAGATGTCGGCCGCCCACACCGCCGCCCACATCGATCGTGCGGTCGGGGCCTTTGTCGAAGTGGGTCGGGAGATGGGGGTGGTGTCGTGAGGGCGCTGGTGAAAGCCAAACCGGAGACGGGACTGTGGATGGACGATGTCGAGGTGCCTCGACCCGGAGTGCATGACGTCTTGATCCGCGTGCACAAGACCTCGGTGTGCGGCACCGATGTTCACATCTACGACTGGGACGACTGGGCGCAGAACACGATTCCGGTTCCGATGGTCGTGGGGCACGAGTTCACCGGCGAGATCGTCAGGCTTGGCGCCGATGTCCAGGGTCTCGAGATGGGCCAGCGGGTCTCCGCGGAAGGACACATCACCTGCGGCCACTGCAGAAACTGCCGGGGCGGACGCCGCAACTTCTGCCACAACCACAAGGGTCTTGGTGTCACCAGGCCAGGGGCGTTTGCGGACTATGTGTCCCTGCCGGCGGAAAACGTCTTTCCGGTGCCCGACCACATCTCGTCGGACGTCGCCGCGGTCCTCGACCCTCTCGGCAACGCCACCCACACCGCGCTCTTCTACGACGTCGTGGGCGAGGATGTGTTGATAACGGGTGCGGGACCCATCGGGGTGATGGCTGCCGCGATCATCCGCCATATAGGGGCCAGGTTCGTGGTGGTCACCGACATGAACCCCTATCGCCTCGAACTGGCCTCGCGGATGGGCGCCGACCGGGTGGTCGATGTGTCCGCCGAACCCCTCGACCCGGTGATGTCGGAATTGGGCATGACCGAAGGGTTTGATGTCGGTCTCGAGATGTCGGGGAGCGGGAGTGCCTTCAACCAGATGCTCGACGTCATGAACCATGGGGGGCGCATCGCCGTGCTGGGAATCCCGCCCGGCAGCGTCACCCTCGACATGAACGATGTCATCTTCAAAGGTCTCAACATTCAGGGGATCTACGGGCGGCGCATCTTCGAGACCTGGTACAAGATGGCTGCGATGCTCCAGAGCGGACTGTCTGTGGAGTCCGTGGTCACCCATCACTTCACCGTCGACGATTTCGAAAAGGCTTTCGAAGTGATGCGCTCGGGCGAGTGCGGCAAGGTGATCCTCGACTGGAGTTGAGGTTCGTTAGCGGCCCCGGTCGCGTATGGTCGGTCACATCTCGAGTCGAGGAGGACTCTTCCCCATGCAGGTCACTGAGTTTGTCGAAGGCACTCCCAACTGGGTCGATCTGGCCACGCCGGACCCTGCGGGTGCCAAGGATTTCTACACAAAGATCTTCGGGTGGAGCTACGAAGACCTGCCTACGGACCAGGGTGCTCCCTACACCATGGTTTACAAGGACGGGAAACGGGTCGCCGGTCTTTCGATCAACCCGGATGGCTTTCCGTCGGTGTGGGCCCAGTACATCGCTGTTGATGACTGCGATGCCTCCACCGCGAAGGCAGTTTCTGCAGGCGGCACCGTCATGATGCCTCCGATGGATGCAATGGGGTCGGGTCGGTTCTCTTTCGTCACCGATCCGTCCGGCGCTTATGTCGGTCTTTGGCAGGCGGTGACCCACAGGGGCGCCGACATCATCAACGAACCGGGGGCGTGGGGCTGGTCCGAGTTGATGACCGACGACGTCGAAGGGGCCAAAGCGTTCTACAAGGCTGCGCTGGGTCTCGAAGGAGACACCCAGGACATGGGCGGCACGGACTACACCATGCTCAAGACCGGGGATAGGAGCGTGGCCGGGCTGATGGCCAAGCCGATGCCGGAGATTCCCAGCCACTGGCACGTCTACTTCGCAACCAACAACGTCGACACTACATGCGAGACGATCAAGGCGCATGGCGGTTCGGTGATCGTCGAGCCGATGGAGATCCCCGTTGGGCGGATGGCCACAGCCATGGATCCGTTCGGGGCCACCTTCTCGGTGTTCTCGATGCCGGAGTGGCCTACCGAGTAGGGGTGTCTTCTCCCCCCTCGAGCGCAGCTTTGTCCCCCACGAAGTGTTCAGACCGGGTTGATAGGTAACGGTCGTGCGGGGACATGGGTAACACTTGATGATTGGAGTGTTGCCGATGTCTGGAGTTGATCTGATGCCGTGGGAGGAAAGGTCTCGAGTCGAGTCGCGTCGTGAGTTCTGTGAGGCGGCGTTGTCTGGGATGGTGCCGTTTGTGGTGTTGGCTGGCCGTTATGGGATTGCGCCCAAGACGGGATACAAGTGGCTGAACCGATATCGCGAGGAGGGTATTGGGGGGCTTGTGGATCGGTCGCGGGCGCCAATTAGGTCACCTTCGCGTACCGACCCGATGGTGGAGAAACAGGTGTGTGAGCTGCGTCGGAAACATCCTGCCTGGGGTGGCCGCAAAATCCATCACCGTCTCCTCAAGTTGGGGATGGTCGATCCGCCGGCTGTGTCGACTATCACCGGCATTTTGCATCGCCACGGGCTGATCGAACCGACCGAGACGCACCGGCGCCCGTTCATACGTTTCGAGGCGGCCGCCCCCAACCTGATGTGGCAGATGGATTTCAAAGGCTGGTTCACCACCGGTGATGGCCGCTGTGAACCCTTCGATGTTTTGGATGATCACTCCCGGTTCAACCTCTGTTTGAGGATTGCCGACCAGAAAGAGTCGACGATCACATCGATTCTGACGGGAGTGTTCTCTCGCTACGGGATGCCCGAACAGATTCTCTGTGACAACGGTTCCCCATGGGCCAACAGCCAACCCGGTTTCCGATGGACAGGACTGGGCGTCTGGCTGATCGATCTTGGGGTCGGCCTGATCCACTCGAGGATCCGCCATCCACAAACCATGGGGAAGGACGAACGGTTCCACCGCACCCTCGACGACGAAGTTCTTTCCACTCAACAATCATGGAACAACCATGCTGATGTCCAAGAAGCGTTCGACCGGTGGAGACCCGTATACAACCATGAACGTCCCCACGAAGCTCTCGGAGGAGCCGTACCTGCCGACCGTTACCGCCCGTCAACAAGAAACATGCCCACCAGCATCGAACCACCCGAATATCCCGACGGCTGGCTGACCCGCCGCGTGTCAGAGAAAGCCCAGATCGGTCTCAGAAACCGCCAGATCCGCATCGGCACCGCCTTCAAAGGGCGACCGGTCGGACTCAAACCGAACGACGACGACCAAACCTTCGACGTCTACTACCGAAACGAATACATTCGAACCATACGATCTGAAAACAAATGAAAACCGTTACCCATGTCCCCGCACATCCCTAACCCATGTGCCCGGTCTGAACACGAAGTGGGGGAAGGGACCCGCTTGCGGGTAGGGGGGTGCACGGCGAAGCTGGGAGGGGGGCGAGGCACTCACCCCGGAGAATCGGCCATACTCCCCCCATGGCCAAGAACGTCCTCGGTGGGGAGCTGATGCCCTGTTCGATCGAACCGCTCACCGGGTGGTTCCGGGATGCGTCGTGCAACACCTCGCCCGACGACATGGGTAGCCACACAGTCTGCTGTGAGATGACCGCCGAATTCCTGGAGTTCTCAAAGGCTGTCGGGAACGATCTGAGCACTTCGATGCCCGAGTATCGGTTTCCCGGGTTGAGTCCAGGGGATCGGTGGTGTCTGGGGGCCCATCGATGGCGCCAGGCCTACCTCGCCGGGATGGCTCCCAGGGTGATCCTGGTGTCCACGCACGAGCGGGCCCTCGAGGTGTGCGACCTGGCGGCGCTGCAAGAGAACGCTCTGCTCTGACCGGCGGTGGGGATGGACAATCCCGGCACCCAGAGCAGCCAGATTGTGTCTATGCCTCGAAGGTCGGCGGGGGTAAGGTCTATACATTCTCAGGAGGTAGACGGTGGGTCGCAAACGGGCATTTCATCTGGTCGTCGCGCTGACGATGGCGCTGTCGGTGGTCTATGTCGGGTCGAGCGCGGCACCCGCATCCGTAGACCATGCCAAGGCGGAGCACGATCGCATCGTCGCCTTCTGGACCCCCGAACGGGTGGCCCAGGCGATACCTCGGGATTTCGTATTCGCACCGGGGAGAGGATTCGTCCCGGCAGGAAAGCCAGACAAGCCCGGCAAGCCCGGTGGTGGCGGTGGTGGCACGGTGTCAGTGACCGGAGCTCCGTGGGAACTTGGCGGAACGGTCCTCAAGACTACGGGCAAAGTCTATTTTTCGGAGGGGTCAGCTTTGTATGCGTGCTCGGGAAGTGTGGTTGCCGACAGCTCCACGAATAGTCGGTCTCTAGTTCTCACAGCCGGTCACTGCGCATATGACTGGGATTTTGGGCCTGGTTTCGTGGAGAACTGGATGTTCGTGCCGGATTTTGACGGGTCGACTGCTGCC
>JBFJTO010000041.1:0-8825 GCA_041625295.1 Acidimicrobiia bacterium
AGGCATTGGCGAAAGGCCTGCCGGCCATCGTGGTCATAAACAAGGTGGACCGGCCCGACCACCGCACCGCCGAGGTTCTCGACGAGATCTATCAGCTCTTCTTCGATCTCGATGCCGACGATCACCACATCGAGTTCCCGATCATCTCGGCGATTGCCCGCAAGGGCCTGTCCATGAGGGGCGTGGGGATTCCCGGCGACACCGACGACCTCTCTGCCCTTCTCGACACCATCGTCGAGACGATCCCTGCCCCCGACGGTGACCCCGAGGCGCCGCTGCAGGCGCTGGTCACCAACCTCGACTCCTCCGACTATCTCGGCCGGATGGCGATCGGGCGGGTGGTTCAGGGGACCCTGCGTTCGGGAACTCAGGTGGCGCTGTGCCAGGACAACCCGGGCGAGCAGTTGCTGCGACGTCGGCTCACCAACCTCATGGCCTTTTCTGGTCTCACGCGAACCGAGGTATCCGAGCGCACCGCAGGCGACCTCTTCGTTGTGGCCGGGTTTCCCGAGGTCGAGATCGGTGACACTCTGGCCGACCCCGAGAGGCCGGTTCCTCTGCCCCGGCTGAAAGTCGACGAACCCGTGCTCCGGATGACTTTCGGCGTGAACACCTCGCCTCTGGCGGGCCGGGACGGGAAGTTCCTCACTTCGCGCCAGATCAAGGAGAGGCTCGATCGCGAGATCCTCGGGAACGTTTCGATCCGCATCGGCCAGACATCTTCGCCGGAGGTCATGGAGGTGGCCGGGCGCGGCGAACTCCAGCTGGCGGTCTTGATCGAGACGATGCGCCGGGAAGGATTCGAACTCCAGGTGAGCCGTCCCGAGGTGATCATCCGCGAGATCGACGGCAAGCCTCATGAGCCGGTGGAGCGGGTCGTGGTCGACGTGCCCGATGAGCACGTCGGCACCGTCACCCAGGCTGCCGCACCCCGCAAGGGAATCGTGACCGATCTCCGCCCAGGAGATCCCGGTCGAACCATCGTCGCTCTCACAGCGCCATCCCGGGGGCTCTTGGGTTTCCGATCCCTGATGATGACGTCGACCCGCGGCACTGCGCTGATTCATCAGCAGCACGAGGGCTGGATGCCCTGGGCAGGCGAACTCCCCCACCGCCACGGCGGGGCGATCATCTCCGACCGGGCGGGAATGTCAACGGGCTTTGCCCTCGACAACCTCCAGAAACGCGGCGAACTCTTCATCGGCGCCGGTGAGGAGATCTACGAGGGGATGATCTTCGGAGAGCACTCACGCCCCGAGGAGATGACCGCCAACCCCGCCAAGCCCAAGCAGTTGACGAACATCCGCGCCGCCGCGGCGGACGAGGCGATCAAGCTGACCCCTCCGCGCCGGTTGACGCTCGAGACGGCCATCGAGTGGATCGCCGCCGACGAGCTGGTCGAGGTGACTCCGAAGGCGATCCGGGTCCGCAAGCGCTATCTGACCGACAGCGACCGCAAGCTCAACAAGAAGGGCTAGCGACGAGCGACTGGTCTCCGAGACCTTGCCGACATCTTCGCCGACGGACTCAACGCCCTTCGATGGCCCGGCGACGATCGCGCTCGGAGATGGTCACCTCATTGGCCCTTCGATACTCGGCCGCACGCCCGATCCTCTTGGCCATCCTCCCGAAAATGGGGGTGTGAAACACCAGCAACGACCACCAGTAGATCCTCCCGATCAAACCCCGGGGCACGAAACTGGCGATCTGAATCAGGCGGGACCCTCGGCTGGTGGGCACGATCCGCCACTCCAGCCAGGCGGTGCCAGGAAGCCTCATCTCAGCCTGAAGACGCAACAGCCTTCCCGGTTCCACGGCGACCACCCGCCAGAAATCGAGTGCCTCACCGAGGCGCAGGTCTTCGGGATCCCGCCGGCCCCTCCTCAAACCCACTCCACCAACCATGCGGTCGATCAGTCCCCGCGCCTCCCACGCCCATTTCATTACGTAGTAGCCGACGTCGCCCCCGATGCGCGATACGGCCCAGTACAGATCCTCGGCCGAAGCCCTCGTCGAAACATCTTTGCGATCCATGAGCATCCGCTTGCCGGCCCAGGCCGGATCCAGAGGCATCGGCGCCTCCGGTGCCTTCACCGCGTCCGACCATCGCGTTGGAACGAATCGCTCGTCGATCCGTTCCAGGGCAATGGCAACGGCCTCCTCATATCGCAGCATCGGGACGCAGAAATCGGGGGAATCGTGGGCAACGACATCGTTGCGGAGGCTCTGCAGAAGTGCGTCGACAACCGGTACAGGCAGCGGCGTGACCATGCCGACGAACGCAAGCGACAAAGCCCGGTTGAAGAAGGGAATGGGAATCACAAGCCGCTTGCGCAGTCCGGCCACCCTGGCGTAGCCCTGGATCATCTCTTGATACGTGAGAACTTCGGGGCCGCCCACCTCGACGACGCCGTCGATGGGTTGGTCGAGCACGGTCACCAATATCTGCAACACGTTCCTCACCGAGATCGGCTGGCACTTGGTGCGCAGCCACGATGGGCGCATCATCACGGGCAGCACTTCGGTCAGGTGGCGGATCATCTCGAATGAGACCGAACCCGATCCGATGATCAAGGCAGCCCGAATCTCGGTGGTCGGCACTGAACCGGCTGCGAGCACCCTCCCCACCTCGTGGCGCGACTTGAGATGCCTGGAGAGGCGATCATCGTTGGATCCGAGTCCCCCCAGGTACACGATCCTCTTCAATCCGGCTCTGGTGGCTGCAGCACCGAAATTGGAGGCGGCGGTCCGGTCGCTGGCGTCGAACACACCGGGTGCCGCCATCGAATGAATCAGGTAGAAGGCGACTTCGCAACCCTCCAAAGCCGCGCCCAGAGAGTCGGCGTCCAATGCGTCGGCACCAACGACCTCGACGCGATCCCTCCAGGCCGCATGGTCGAGGCGCGCCGGCTGGCGGGTCATGCATCGCACCGTATGGCCTGCATCGAGCAGGTAGGGCACGAGTCGACCACCGATATAACCGGTTGCTCCCGTGACCAACACTTTCACGAGGGGTAGCCTATCCGGCCGCGGACCCCGGGACTCCTTCTAAAGCAAACGGTTGCGGGATCTCACCCGTGAACGCCTACCGGGCATCTTCTTCGGGGGTGGGGCGGCCTCCTGTTCCCAGTTGGCCAGGTCATCGAGTCTGGAGTCGGTCGAAAACATCTTGACGAGCGGGAGATCGAGTCCGGCCTGCTTTTGGATGAGTCTCATCGAGACGTGCTGGTCCCATTCCACGAGCGTCACCACCAACCCGCTGTCGCCGGCGCGCGCGGTTCGGCCCGAACGGTGCAAATAGGTCTTGTAGTCGTCGGGAGGGTCGTAGTGGACGACCACGTCGACGCCGTCGATGTCGAGACCACGGGCGGCGACATTGGTGGCGACCAGAACATTCGACCTGCCCGAGATGAAATCGGAGAGCGTCCGCTCGCGCTGGTGCTGGGGCAGATCCCCGTGGATGGCGCCGGCACGGACGCCAAGGTCGCGGAGCAGGCCCGCGGCCCGGTCGCACCCCCGTTTCGTCCTCGTGAAGACCAGCGTTCTTCCCGCCCCGGCTGCGATTCTGGCGACGATGTTGGGCTTGTCCATGTGGTGGACAGCCAGGAAACGATGTTCGGATGTCTCAACGGTTACCGTCTCGGACTCCACCATGTGATAGATGGGCTCGCGCATATACGAGCGCACCAGAGCGCCCACCTGGCCATCGAGAGTGGCCGAAAACAGCATCATCTGATGCTCCGATTCGACCTGGCGCATCAGGTGATGAACCTGAGGCAGAAAACCCATGTCGGCCATCTGGTCGGCCTCGTCGATGACCACGACTTCCACCATCGACAACGACACCGCTTCACGGTCGCAAAGGTCGATGAGCCGTCCCGGGGTGGCCACGACCACCTCGACACCCTTTCGCAGCCTGTCGACCTGTTTCGGTATCGACGACCCGCCGTACACCGCCAGCAGCCCGAATCCGCGGGCAAGCACGAGCGGTTCCAGGGTTTCGGCAATCTGCAAACACAATTCTCTCGTGGGGACCAGGATCAGCGACACCGGACGCTTCGGCTGGGCACGGGTCAGCCGTTCCACCAGCGGCAAGCCAAATGCGAGTGTCTTTCCGGATCCTGTTTGAGCCTTGCCGCAAACGTCGAAGCCCGCGATGGCATCGGGGATGGCCATGCTCTGGATCGGGAAAGGGGATGTGATCCCGTCTCTGGCGAGTATCTCCACCAAGTCGGGCGCAACGCCGAGTTCGGCGAAGCTTGTTTGTTTGACCGTCACAGTGCTCCTGGCTGCATCTAGCTCGATCCCGGGCGGGAGAGCCGCCGGAAGAAACCCGGCGACCGGATCCTAATCGGCGTCGCCCCGAATCCCGAGTCTCACAGATTCCCCCGCTCGGCTTGGTCTCGCTCGATGGCCTCGAAGAGCGCTTTGAAATTCCCTTCACCGAACCCGAGAGCACCCCTGCGCTCGATGAACTCGAAGAAGAACGTCGGCCGGTCCTGCATCATCCGCGTGAAAATCTGCAACAGGTGACCGTTGTCGTCTCGATCCACGAGGATGTTGAGCCGTCGAATCGTGTCGAGATCGGCATCGAGGTCGGGAATCCGCTCGAAGACGTCGTCGTAATAGGTCTCGGGCACCCTCATCAGATCCAGTCCTCTCACCCTGGCGTCGGACACGGTCGCGACCAGGTCGGCCGTGGCCAGGGCTATGTGCTGGACTCCGGCACCGCGATAGAACTCCAGGTATTCCTCGATCTGGGATTTGCGGCGCCCGGTGGCGGGCTCATTGATCGGGAGCCGGATCACTCCGGAACCGTCCCAGACCACCTTCGACATCAGGGCCGAATACTCGGTGGAAATGGCCTCATCATCGAAGTGGCGAAGCAGCACGAAGCCGAAGACTCTCTCATAGAACTCCACCCACCGGTCCATCGACCCGAGCTCGACGTTGGCCACCACGTGATCGATGTTCAGGAAGCCAAGCGGCCGCGCCAGGGCATCCTCGCGAAGCCGGAAGTCCGGCGGTGGCCAGACCAGGTCGGGGTTCTCCACCAGGCTATGGACGGTATCCCCGTATGCAGATATCCCGGAAGTGTTCCAGCGGCCGCGGTCGCCTTCGAGAACACGAGGCTTCGAATGCGCCTCAGCGCCGCGCTCCATGGCCAACTCGAACGCCGCCTCGGCATCGGGAACCCGGATCGCCACGTCGTGGACGCCCGGTCCGTGCTCCCTCAGGTGTGACGCCACCGCATGATCGGGCGCAAGGGCTCCGGTGAATATGAACCTGACATCGTTCTGCTGGAGCGCATAAGAAGCCTGATCCCTGACCCCGGTCTCGGGACCCCGGTATCCGACGATCCGGTAACCGTGGACGGCGCGAAAGTACTGGGCAGCCTGATAGGCATTGCCAACCCAGAATTCGATGTGGTGGAAACCCTCGATCGGAAAGTCGTTCCGATGGGCTGAAACTGCCTCGTTCATCTCCGCTCCTTAACCGCCGTCACAACGCCCGCACACTCACCGAATCCGATTCCCGACGCCCCCGACCGCTCACATCTACCCCGCATGACCACCCGGTCTCCGTCTTCAAGGAAAGTTCTAGTCGAATCCCGGGCCAAACGGACCACCTGGGAGCCGTTCAGCGACAACTCCAGCATTGATCCGGCGTTGGTGTCGTCGGAGACGGTCCCCGACGCCAAGAGATCGCCGCTTCGCACCGTGGCCCCGTTCGAGGTTGCATGAGCGAGTTGCTGGGCCATCGTCCAATACATGGTCGCCAGGCCGGGGCGGGCCACGACTGATCCGTTGACGGACACCTCGAGATGCAAGTCGAGGCCCGACATGGGCGGTGCGCCGAGATGCTCGGGCGGAGCCGGGTCCTGGCTTGGAGGCTGCACCCGGAAAGGGGCGAGAGCACTGAGACTGACTATCCACGGAGACATCGTGGTTGCAAACGACTTGCCCAGAAATGGGCCGAGAGGCTGATACTCCCAGGCCTGGATGTCACGGGCCGACCAATCGTTGACGAGACACACACCGAAGATGCGATCCTCGGCTTCGTCCACCGGGATTGGTTCGCCGAATCGGTTTCCGACACCGGCGACAAACCCGACCTCGACCTCGAAGTCGAGTTTGGCTGTGGGACCCACCGACCCCGGTCCGAGCTGCCCCCAAGGTCGGGGTATCGGTGTGCCAGAAACCACGACGGTCGCGGATCGACCGTGGTACCCGACGGGAAGATGCCTCCAGTTGGGTAGCAGCGGCGGAGCATCGGGCCTGAACATCCGTCCGACATTCGTTGCATGTTGGAGGGAGGAATAGAAGTCGACGAAGTCCCCGATCTCGACCGGAAGCAGCATCTCGACGTCGGAGCGGTCGTAGAGGAAAGGTTCGGGATCGCCCCGGCTCAGCAGATCGGAAACGGCCTCTCGGGCGAGACGCCATGCTTTGACTCCAGATTCGAGAAAGCTGTTGAGGCTGGCGCTCGCAAACACTCCCCCGGGCATTCCGTCGAGGTCGGCTGCATCGAGGTCGAGAACCATGTCCCCTATCGCCACCCCGACCCGGGGCCGACCACCTGAAGGACGGAACACACCGAACGGGAGATTCTGGATCGGAAAATCAGAGTCCTGTGGGACCGGAACGACCGAGCGGAGGTCGGGGTCGAGGGTGGGGTCGGCGGTCACCGGCCCCCGAGCCATGTCCAGGCGTAGGCATCGTCTTCGCCGTCCCGTGCGCCCGGACCGAGGCTGAGTGGTCGGAAGGTGTCGATCATCACGGCGATCTCTTCGGTTCCTTCCTTTCCAATGCTCGCCTCGACAGATCCCGGCTGGGGTCCGTGGGTGTGACCGCCAGGGTGAAGCGATATCGAACCGGTCTCGATCCCGGCCCCTTTCCGGCTCATGAAACTTCCCTGCGAGTAGAACAGCACTTCATCGCTGTCCACGTTGGAGTGGTTGTAGGGCGCGGGGATCGCCTCGGGGTGGTAGTCGAACTTTCGGGGCACGAAGCTGCACACAACCAGATTCGGTGCCTCGAAGGTCTGATGCACCGGCGGCGGCTGGTGAATCCGACCTGTGATCGGCTCGAAGTCGTGGATCGAGAAGGCATACGGATACAGGCAGCCATCCCAACCCACAACATCGAAGGGGTGGTTTCGAAAGGTGTATTTCGATGTGCCCGCCCATGACCGCACCAGAACATCGACGTTGTCGCCCTCGGCCAGCAGAGGCTCGGTGGGAGCCCGGAGATCCCTCTCGCAATATGGCGCATGTTCGAGAAACTGGCCGTTGCGGGACAGATAGCGGCGGGGCGGTCCGATGTGGGCTCTCGTCTCCAACACGAGAGCCTCGATCGGTCTATCCACCGACCAGCGATGGATGGCCGAAGCCGGAACGACGACATAGTCACCGGGTCCAAAGGCGAGCCTCCCGAAAGCCGATTCGAGCGTCCCGGTACCCGCCTGGATGTAGACGAGTTCGTCACCCATGGCGTTCTTGGTGAGATGGCTCGACTGGTCGGTGGCAACGAATGAGATCCGGCAGTCCTCGTTGGCCATCATCAGATGCCTTCCGGTCACCGGGTCACCGCCGCCTTTCAGATTCTTGGTGCGAAAGTGCCGCGGACGGAGAGGGTGGTTCGGTGTGAGTTCCTGCGCTTCGGCCTCCACCGCTTCGATCGCCACGAGGGCGGTAGGAGAATTTCGGTGGTAGAGAAGGGCCGAGTCGAAGCTGAATCCCTCCTCACCCATCAACTCCTCGGCGAACAGCCCGCCCTCGGGGTTCCGGAACTGGGTGTGACGCTTCGGGGGGATCTCGCCCACTCTGCGGTAATAAGGCACGTCGAAAACCTAGAACTGGATGGCGGCCGCGGCCCAGTGGAATCCGGCCCCGAATGCGGTGAGGACCACAAGATCGCCGGGTTTGATACGCCCGGTGAGTCTGGCTTCCCACAGCGCCAGGGGCACCGACGCCGACCCGGTGTTCCCGTACTCGTGGACGTTCACGTAAACCTGATCGTCCCTTGCCCCGAGCCGGTTGGCGACCGCGTCGATGATCCGCTTGTTTGCCTGGTGGGGTATCACCAAGGCCACGTCGGCGAGGGTGCGCCCCACCCTCTCGACGATTTCCAGCACGGCCGAGCTCATGCGTCTAACCGCCTCGCGGAACACGTCGCCGCCATTCATGTCGAGATGCTGGTGGTCCCCGCGGCCGGCCGCCTCGATCGTGAACGGATGACGGGTCCCTCCGGTCTTGAGGGTGAGGATGTCCGTCTTGCTCCCGTCGGTGCCTGCCACGACATCGAGCACAGTTGCCTTTGCCTCTCCCTCGCCGACGACTACCGCACCCGCGCCATCGCCAAAAAGGACACATGTGGAACGGTCTTCCCACGAGATGAGCCTCGAGATCAGCTCAACGCCTGCCACCAGGATCCGTTTTGGTTCGAAGAAGTTCCTGGCCCGGGCAACGTCGAGCGCCTGCACCCAACCGGCGCACCCACTGCCGCCTAGATCGAAGGCGGGGATCTCCCTGGCCCCGAGGCGGTGCTGGAGAAAAGATGCAGTGTCCGGTGTGTAGACCTCGGGTGTGTCGGTGGCGACGATGATCTCATCGATGTCGTCGGGGGTCAGATCAGCATCTTTGATGGCCCGCTCTGAGGCCACTGCCACGAGGTCGAGGGTGGTTTCGTCGGGGGCTGCGAAACGCCTACGTTTGATACCCGTCCGCTGGGTGATCCACTCATCCGACGTATCGACCAACTTGGACCAGTCATCATTGCTCATGACCCGGTCGGGGACATCGCCGCCGAACCCGAGAATCGCCG
>JBFJTO010000042.1:0-8672 GCA_041625295.1 Acidimicrobiia bacterium
AGCGGGATCTCGATTCCGCTGACACGGCTCAGTTCTCTGCGAAGCGCGGCAAGCAACCCGCCCGACGAAGGATCGAGACGATCGATCACAGACCTCGCCGTGTCGGTCACTGGCACCAACTCCTTCCGGATCGGCTTTGGGAGGGTGCGTATCAGAGCAGCTATCAACTCCTCCCGCATACCGGGGATGTGCCAGTCGAACATGTCGGGATCGACGCGATCTATGGCACCGAGAGGAATCTCGACCGTCAGTCCGTCCGATTCGCTGTGCGGATCGAATCGGTAGTCGAGCGGCATGGCTACGTCACCGTGCTGCCAAACCGAAGGAAACGCCTCCTCGTCCGGAGGTCTCACGGACTCGTCGATCAGATCGCCGAGTGACAGGTCGAGCAGGTTTGGCTGCTCCGAACGGACGTCTCGCCACCACCGGTCGAAGTGACGCGTCGTCGTGATGTTGTCCGGTATCCGGATGTCGAAGAACTCGAAGATCGCCGCGTCGTCGACCAGCAGATCCGATCGCCGCTCGCGGGCTTCGATGGCGCGTACCTCGTCGATGCGCTCCAGGTTCCTGTCGAGGAACTCGTGGTGGGCCTCCCACTCGCCCCCGACCAAACAGTGTTGGATGAACAACGCCCGGGACGCCCCGGGATCGATCCGGCCATATTGGATGACTCGCGACGGCACCAGGTTGAGCCCGTAGATCGTCACAGTCTCGTTGGCGACAGCCGCACCCCGCTTGGCATCCCACCATGGGTCCGAGTACGTGCGTTTGAGAAGGTGGGCACCCACTTCCTCGACCCATTCGGTCCGGATGGCAGCGCCGCTGTGGGCCCAGAGGCGGGTCGTCTCCACCAATTCGGCCGCCATGATGTGTTCCGGGCTCTTCTTGAAGAGAACCGACCCGGGTCCAAGCGAGAACCGGGACCCGTGCGATCCTCGATACTCGTGCGAGTCCGGATCCTTGACGCCGATGTGTGAGAGCAGGCCTGCGAGAAGTGTCCGGTGGACGGTGTCGGTATCGGACTCCGAATTGGACATCGCCAACCCCAAGTCGCCGGCAGCGTCCCTGAGTTGAGAGTGGACGTCCTGCCACTCACGAACTCGCCGATAGTTCAGGAACTCGTCACGGCACATGCTCCGGAATTGGCTGGAGGTGCGCTCCCTGCGCTCATCGCCCAGATAGGACCACAGTTGAAGCCACCCCAGGAAGTCGGAACCGTCGACCCGAAATCGGGCATGACTCTGCGCGGCTTTCTGCTCCGAACCGGTCGGCCGCTCGCGGGGATCCTGGATCGACAGCGCCGCGGCGATCACCAGCACATCCCTCATGCAACCGGTGCGGTCGGCCTCGACCACCATCCTCGCCAGCCTGGGATCGAGCGGAAGACGCGCCAACTGCCGACCCATGGGCGTGAGCCAGCGTCCGGTGGCTTGGCGGGCCGGATCAACGGCACCCAGTTCCTCGAGAAGGGCCACGCCGTCGCGGATGGCTTTCGTATCGGGCCGATCGAGAAAAGGAAAGGCTTCTATGTCGCCGAGACCCAGAGCAGCCATCTGGAGGATCACCGATGCCAGGCTGGTTCTCTGGATCTCAGGCTCTGTGTATTCGTCCCGACCTTCGAAGTCGTCCTCGGAGTAGAGACGAATACAAATGCCCGGTCCCAGTCGCCCGCATCGCCCGGCTCGCTGGTCTGCCGACGCCCGGGAGATCGGTTCGATCGGCAGCCTCTGCACCCGCGTCCGCCGGTTGTAACGAGAGATCCGGGCCGTTCCGGCATCGATCACCGCACCGACTCCGGGAACCGTGAGGGAGGTCTCGGCGACATTCGTCGCCAGCACGATCCGTCGTCCGGTGTGCGCTTCGAACACGCGATGCTGCTCAGCGGCCGACAACCGCCCATACAGGGGCAGGATCTCGGTCAGCCGCAGATCCAGTTCGTCGAGAGCGTCCCTGGCATCGCGGATCTCCCGCTCTCCGGAACAGAAGACGAGGATGTCCTGGCGCGTCTCTTCGAAGAGCTCCACCACTGCGTCGCATATCGCCTGAGGTTGGTCCGAGTCGAGAGAAGGGCGATAGCGAATCTCCACCGGATAGCTCCGCCCCGACACCTCGATGACCGGAGCCCCGCCGAAGTGAGCAGCGAATCGTTGCGTATCGATCGTCGCGGATGTGATGATGACCTTCAGATCCGGACGGCGTGGCAGCAACGACGACAGGTACCCCAACAGGAAGTCGATGTTGAGACTGCGCTCGTGGGCCTCGTCGACGATGATCGTGTCATAGCGGCGTAGCAGGCGGTCTCTCTGGATCTCGGCGAGAAGGATGCCGTCGGTCATCACCTTGATTAGTGACCGCTCCCCGACCCTGTCTGAGAACCTCACGGAGTACCCGACCAGATCCCCAACCGTGGTACCGAGCTCTTCGGCCAGGCGCTCGGCGATCGATCGCGCCGCAATACGTCGGGGCTGGGTGTGCCCGATCAGTCCGGCGACGCCCCGCCCTAGCTCGAGACAGAACTTGGGCAGCTGGGTGCTCTTGCCGGACCCGGTTTCACCGGCGACGACGACGACCTGATGATCGCCTATGGCCGCCAGGAGCTCCTCGCGATACTCCGTTATCGGCAGTTCAGCCGGATACGTGATCGATCCAGCGGCTGCGCCGGCAGTCTGAACAGCCAGCTCCAGCCGCTCCAGATCCGCGGTCACCGAGGCGATCGCCCGGGCGCGACGACGCGGATCGGTGATGCGTTCTGCACCTGCCAAGCGACGCCGGAAGTTGCCGCGCTGCTGGGGCGGCAGAGATACGAGACGGGAACGAAGGTCGGAAGCCACGATCACACCATGATGGTCGTTGGGACGACTCCAGTCAGGACGTCGCCGCCACGCTGCGCTTTGCGGGGATCAGCGGCATGACGACGAGAACCACACCGGCCGCGACCAGGTAGGGAAGCGGAATCGCGATTGCGTATAAGAAGCCCCCCAGTAGAGGCCCTGCCACCCGGCCGAGTCCGCTTGCCGATTGCTGGACACCCAACGCGGTGCCGGCCCGTGATGCAGGCACGAACCCGGATATGAATGAAGAGAGCACCGGAATCAGCAAACCCTGGCCAACGGCCAGCAATCCGACGCCCGCAAAGAGCGCGTGTGCTTGCCCGGTCAGCGAGAGCATCACAAATCCGACCAGGTTCAACGACAGCCCCAGCCTCACCACTCCCGCTTCGCCCAGACGTCGGGTGATCGGCCCCACCAGAGCACCCTGAGTGACAACCAGAAGAACTCCCACTCCAGCGAAAACGAGGGCCACCAACGAATCCGATAGCGCCAATCGGTCGCTGGCGAGCAACGCAAAGGTGGTCTCGAACGAGCTGAAGACCACGATGCCTGCGAACGTCACCACGACCAGCCTTTGCACTGCTCGCGGGAGCGAAACCCGCTCGGCCGCGGCAGGCACCTGATGGATTCGTTCTGTGGATGTCTCGGGAAGTCGGACAACACCGGCGGCGAAGTTGAGAGCCGAGATGCCCGCGGCCACCAGAAAGGGAAGGCTCGGACTCACCTGAGCGGCGGCGGCCCCGATGGCCGGACCGATCACGAATCCTGCTCCGAATGCCGCGCCGAGCAGGCCCATGAGACGCGGTCTGTCGCCGGGTGCGGCCACGTCGGCTACCGATGCTTTGGCCACGGCGATGCTCGCCCCCGAGACTCCATCGATGATCCGACCCACGAAGAGAAAAGCGAGTGATCCGGCAAGACCGAGGGTCAGACTCCCTATCGCCGACCCCGCAATCGTGATCAGCAACACCGGTTTGCGACCGATCTTGTCGGACACCTTCCCCCACACCGGTGCGAAGACGAATTGCGCCACCGAATAAGACGCAAACAGCATCCCGACTGTTCCCGCTCCCGCCCCGTAACGCTCGGCATAGAGCGGCAGCAGCGGGATGATGATTCCGAACCCGAGAAGGTCGGCGGCTACTGCCGTCCATACCGTCCAGAAGCCACGAGGCCAGCGACCCTGGGTCAAACCTCCCCCGCGATCTTGCCGACGATCCGCAATGCATCGGCGGCAAGACGCGTCACCCCTATGCCCCGGTAGCTCCAACCGGTCAGATGCAGATTGGGCAGAGATCGAAGCTCTTCATCGATAGCCCTCAGCCAATCGCCATGCCCGACCTCGTATTGCGGCACACCAACCGGATGCCTGATGATCTCTGTGAACGATGCTTCCATGTCGTGACCGACGACCTTGGCAACGTCACGGCCGACCAGATCGAGGATCCTCTCGTCATCCCAGTCCACGACCTCGGGATGACGGGCCCCTCCGGCGATCACTTTGACCAGGCAATGACCTTCGGGTGCTCTCTCGGGAATGTGCGACGACTCGAACAGCACGCCCAGCGTCTTCATGCCCTCGGAACCATCGATGAGGGCCCCGAAACCGGGCGGAACGTCGAATCGAGCCCGGGTCCCGCCCAAACCGACCACGACCGTCGGTGCCGATACAGACCGGGTGAGAACGTCGACGATGTCCCCGCCGACCAGACGAGCCGCTGCCTGGGGACGAACCGCAAGCACGACGTGATCGGCGGTGATCGAGTTCTCGCCCTCCACGATCCAGCCCGTGCCCTGGCGCCGGACCGCCGAGACCGGACTGTTGGCGCGGAATCGCTCACCCAGGCGCCTCGCGGCCGCGTCTGCAAGAGCGCTCATTCCCCCAACGGCGTAGTGGACGCTGGCGCGGACGGCGCCCTTGGGGCGGCTCTTGAGCTTGCGAATCCCGCCCCGCACCACGGAACCTGCGGCGTCCTCGAGGGCTGGAAACGCAGGAAACGCCGCCCGGATCGACACCTTTGCCGGATCTCCGGCGTAGACCCCCGACGAGGCGACGGAAGCGATCAGACCACCGAGGCGCTTGCCAAAGCGACGCTGCATGAATTCGAGAACTGTCTCGTCTGCGACGGCGGGAGCTCTCTTGACCCACGGTTCCGCCGCGGCCCTCAGCTTTGCGGAGAGGGGGGCCACCGGCGCAAACAATGCCTTTGGCGACGGCGGGATCGCCACCAACCTCCCCCGGGTGTACACATATCTGAGGGACGATGACGGATCTCCGGGTGCCACCGTCGCGCCGAAGTTCTCGAGAATCGGCGTCAGATCGGGATTGGGAAGCATCAGCGTCCCCGCACCCGGCTCGAGCAGGTATCCATCTCGCCTGACGGTACGAGCCACACCGCCCGGTACATCTGAGCTCTCAAGGACGACGATGTCATCGCATCCGGCGGACATCAATTCAGATCCGGTGAACAAGCCCGACAGCCCGCCACCGATCACTGCAACCTTCACCTGCATTTTTCCTCCGGTCACACCGTCTTCGAAAACACCGGTCCTGAGCCGCTGCGCTTGCCCGTATATGCGTCGAAAACCGCTGCGACACGCCGCACGAAGAGGGATCCCAACTCAGTGGTCCTGACAACGGATCCGTTGACGGTGACCATGCCTTCGTCCACGAGTCCGTCGGTATTCAACAGCGCCTCGACTTCGGATGCGAAATAGGCACTGCCATCGACCCCGACGCGGACGCCTGCGTCTTGCAGATCGACCACGCCGTTGCACATCAGTTCGGTTATGACATACCTGCGCACCCGATCATCGAGGTCGAGCCGGTAACCCCGCTCGGTCGGAAGTTCTCCACGGTCAACCGACTGGTAATAGGAGGCGAGGCGCCGATGGTTCTGTGCGTAGGCCCCGTCCACGTCCGAGATCCCCGAAGTGCCCAGGGCGACCATCTCGGTGTCGCGCTTGGTCGTGTATCCCATGAAGTTGCGGTTGAGAGTGCCCTCAGAAGCAGCGACCACGAGTTCATCGCTGGGCATCGCGAAATGATCCATTCCGATCTGGGAGTAACCGGCATCGGTGAGAGTGGCAACGACTCGGGCGAGAAGCGCGAACTTCGCTTCGGTGCCGGGGAACAAGCCTTCGTCCATGCGTCGCTGATGGGGACGCATCCAGGGCACAAACGCAAACGAATACACCGCAAGCCGATCTGGACGCATCCGGATCACCGCTTCCAGGGTCGCCGACAGTGTCGCGTCGGTTTGGCCAGGCAACCCGTAGATGAGGTCGAGGTTTATCGATCCGAAGCCGACATCGCGGGCGTCCCAGAAGAGTTCTTCGGTTTCTTCGGCGGTCTGATTGCGACCGATCAATCTCTGTACCTCGGGGTCGAGATCCTGAACTCCCAGGGAAATCCGGTTGAACCCCAACTCGGCGAGCGTCTCGAGGTGGGCGCGGGAGGTGACCCTGGGGTCGACCTCGATGGCAACCTCGGCATTCTCATCCAGTTCGAACCTCTGCATCAGGGCCCGGTGCAGGTCAGCCATCACCTCGGGCGAGTAGTGAGTAGGTGTGCCGCCCCCCCAGTGGTACTGAACCACTCTCCGCCTCCCCGCCAGGCGTTCGGCCAGGAGGTCGGCTTCGGCGACGACTCTGCCCAGGTAGGCATCGGCAACCTCGGCGCTCTTGGTGATGACAACGTGGCAGGCACAAAACGAGCAACGCGCTTCGCAGAAAGGCAGGTGGACATAGAGCGACAGCGGCTCATCCTCGCGATCGGAGGCGCCGGCCAACCTATCTCGATACTCACCAGACCGGAAGCTCTCGTTGAACTCGACGGCAGTGGGATACGACGTGTACCGGGGGCCGGGACGGTCGTACTTGGCAAGCATCTCCGCACTGATCTCGATCACGATCTCACCGCCTCGACGAAAGCCGCCAGATTCTCGACCGGAGTCCTGCGATCGATGCCGTGTCCGAGATTGGCAATGAACCCCGGCCTTCCATTCGTCCGTGCCAGGAGGTCGGCAACGCCGGCTCTTATGGTTCCCGGATCGGCGAGAAGAACCGAAGGGTCCAGGTTGCCCTGAACGGCGACATCACCGAGACGATCCCAGGCCTCGTCAATGGGAACTCGCCAATCCACCCCGTAGCAGCTGGCACCAACCTTTGGTTGAGACTCCAGTGCATGCGCGGCCCCGAGGGCGAAGTAGATGGTGGGGACCTCGAGGCCGGAGATGGCCGCGGCTGCGTTCGGGAGGACGAGGGTCTCCATGGTGGGCTTGTCCGCAAGACCTGCCCAGGAGTCGAAGAGTTGAATTGCATGGGCTCCCGAAGCTGCCTGGAAGGCCAGATACCCGCGCATCGCTTCGGCGAGTATCCGCAGAGCCTCGGTTCCGGCGGCAGGGTCTCGCCGAAGGGCACCACGGAAGTTCACGAAGTCCTTGGAACCTCCACCCTCGACGAGATAGGCGAGCAACGTGTATGGAGCACCGGCGAATCCGATGATCGCCGTCTGGTCCGAAAGTTCCTTTCCCACCCGGCGAATCGTCTCGCCCACGAACGAGACCCGATCGGGCTGGAATGCTGCCAGCGAAGCCACCTCCGCCAGGGTGTGGGGCCGGAGACGCGGCCCGGGATCAAAGGTGATCTCGACCCCCATCGCTTCGAGTGGGGTCATGATGTCGGCGAAGATGACCGCGCCGTCCATTCCATAACGTCTGATCGGCTGCAGGGTGATCTCGGCGGCGACATCGGGGTTGGACACGGCTTCCTGGAATGAATGGCTTTCTCGAAGCTTGCGGTATTCGGGCAGGTAGCGGCCGGCCTGGCGCATCACCCATACCGGGGGATGGGCGACGGGACGCCGATGCAGTGCCTCGATCAGTGGCCGGGTCATAGCGCCGCTCCTATCGCCGACTCGAGAATGGCGATCGCTCGGTCGAGAACCTGCTCGTGGTCTTCCATCAGGAACATGGCCTCGAACTGCGAGGGGGGCAGGAGAACCCCGCCCGCGAAGGCCGCCTGGAAGTACCGGGAGAACCGATCGCGGTCCGCGGTTGCGGCGTCATCCCATGACCGGACCGTGGTCGGTCCGAAGAACACTGTGAGCATCGCGCCGACGCGCTGGACACAACCTGGAACCCCGCTCCCGGACAATGCAGCAGACAACCGTGTTTCGATCTCGGCACCCATTTCCTCGAGAAGTTCGTACAAACCGGGGTTTTCGACGAGATAGCGAAGACAGGCGATCCCCGCCGCGGTGGCGAGGGGGTTGCCCGCCAGCGTCCCCGCCTGATAGACGGGACCTTCGGGAGCGACCCGGCGCATCAGATCTCCCGAACCTCCGTACACCGCCGCGGGAGTCCCGCCTGCCACGACCTTGCCGAGGCATGTGAGATCGGGGGTAACCCCGTATCGCTCCTGTGCCCCCCCGCGGGCCACCCGGAAACCGGTCATCACCTCGTCGAAGATCAGGAAGGCGCCGTGGTCATCGCAGAGTCGCCGGAGCCCGGGAAGAAACTCGGGTCCCGGCGGGACAACGCCCATGTTCCCGGCCACGGGCTCGACGATCACGCATCCGACGTCCCCGCCCGAGAGCGCCCGCTCAACAGAGTCGAGATCGTTGAATCTGGCCAGCCGGGTATCGGCGACCGTTGCCGCAGGCACACCCGGGCTGTCGGGTTCGCCAAAGGTGGCCGCCCCGCTCCCGGCTTTGACGAGAAACGGGTCGGCATGGCCGTGGTAGCACCCCTCGAACTTGACAACGCCGGCCTTGCCCGAGGCCGCCCTGGCCACGCGAACCGCCGAGGCCGTGGCTTCGGTGCCCGAGCACACCATTCG
>JBFJTO010000043.1:0-8636 GCA_041625295.1 Acidimicrobiia bacterium
CCCGGTGGGCGGCCAGGCCGCCGAGGCCCGGGGTCCATCCCTCGTTGCCGGGAAACTCGTTCAGGGCAGGCAACGGTTCCCAGTTCAGGCCGTCGTCGGTGCTTGCGAAGAGGCCGGCTTCGGCGACACCGGTGAGGATTCCGTCGTCGACGTTGGCAAAGGTCCAGATCTGCTCGAGCTTGCGATGATGCTTCGGTCCGGGTTCGACCTGTGCCCAGTCGGCTAGGTCGGAAGATCGGTGGATCGAGGCGCCGAACCAGTTGCTGGCGATAGCGCACAGATGGGTTCCTTCGGGGGTCGTGCCCCAGGCCGTCACCTTCCAGCCTTCGAAGAACGGACCTTCGACCGACCATCCACCAGGGGTCTTGCGGAGTATGAATCCGCCTTTCTCGGTGCCGACGGCGAGTGTTGTCGTCATGGAAGCATTCTGCCAGAGCCGCCATCGCTAGGCCCGGTTACCGTGGCCGGGTGAGA
This sequence comes from Acidimicrobiia bacterium, assembly GCA_041625295.1. GTDB lineage: Bacteria > Actinomycetota > Acidimicrobiia > Spongiisociales > ZC4RG35 > JBFGRR01. The sequence continues at coordinate 475 of JBFJTO010000043.1, forward strand.
GCAAGCCGGATTCCGTTCGTCGCCGTGCTTGCCACAACAATGGGTGTGGCCACGGTTGCACTCACTGCCTTCTCGGTGCTGGCCTCGAAGCTGATCGCCGAGTTCGGCGTGGCTCACTGGCAGATCGGTGCTCTGGCCACTGCTTCGTCTCTGGGCGGGGCCATCTTCTCTCCCTGGCTGGGACGGATCGCCGACCGCATCGGCGGCCGCCGGTCGACGGTTGCCACGATGGCCATGAGCGCCACGGCCCTCGTTGCGGTTGCTCTGGCACCGGCTTTTTTTCTCCTCGTTGTGGCCGCCGGTCTGACCGGCCTCGCGCAAGGCGCATCCAATCCAGCGACCAACAAACTGATCTCGCTGCATGTCGAGCCGGGAAGGCGTGGGATCGTCACGGGAATCAAGCAGTCGGGGGTGCAGTTCGGCACGTTTCTCGGTGGTCTTCTGCTTCCTGCGTTTGCGCTTCTGTGGGGATGGCGCGGGGCGGTGCTCGCCTTCGCGACGGTTCCGATCGTCGGGTTCGTGGCGGCTCTGATCGTCGTGCCCCACGATCCTGCGGAAGGAGGGCCGGGACCGAGAAGGTCGACCGGCGAGGACATCCCGAGGTTCATCTACCGGCTGGCCGCCTACGGATTCGTGCTGGGCGCCGGCGGCACGGCGATATTCACATACCTGCCGCTGTTTGCCCAGGAAGTGCTTGGCCTGTCACTTCCTGTGGCCGGATCGGCGGTGGCCCTGATGGGTTTGACGGGAATCGTGGCCCGGATCACCTGGGCTCGTGTCGCCGAGGCGAGCGTCGGCGCGGTCAGGATGTTGTCGATCCTCGCGGTGGTGGCAGCCCTGGCTGGAGCGACACTCATCGCGGCCGGGACCGTTGGCGTTCCGCTCTTGTGGGTGGCCGCCGTGATCACGGGTCTCAGCGCCAGTTCATGGAATTCCGTGGGAATGCTGGCATTGATCGAGCGTCTTCCCTCCCGCCTGGCGGGCCGGGGTTCGGGAATAGTTCTGTTCGGGTTTCTTGCCGGTCTCGGGTTGGCAGCACCCGCATTCGGGTGGTCTGTGGACCGACTCGGCAGCTACACCCCGGGATGGCTGGCGGTGATCGCGTTGTTCGGGGCGGGTTGGCTCATCATGAGAGGGGCAAGTGAGGCTCACTCATAAGCGATGGCTTCCAGGACATTGAGCTTGGCGGCTCGCCGTGCCGGGTAGATCGCCGCAAACACACCCGCGACACCGGCGGCGACAACTGCCAGACCGATTCGGATTCCGGGAATGGTGAACACGAGTTGGGAGTCCTCTCCAAGAGCGGTCACGACCGCCCACCCGAACAGAATCCCGACCGCTAGGCCGATCACCGCCCCGAACACCGAGATGATCACTGCCTCCCAGGTGATCATCCGGCGAAGCTGGCGGCGGGTGGTGCCGACCGCCCTCAGCAATCCGATCTCACGGGTCCGCTCATAAACGGAAAGCAGCAGCGTGTTGATGATTCCTACGAATCCGATCACGAGAGCGAGGGTGAGCAAGGCGTAGATCAAGAGGACGAAAGAATCGAGCTGTGAAGCGGCCTGCTGCTGAAACTCGGATTGATCGAGCACCGTGGATCCCGGGAAGCGGTCCACCGTGGTTTCCACCGCGGCCCTGGCGGCACCCGGGTCGACACCGTCGGCGAAGATGACGAATAGCGATGAGTCGGCGCGTTCGATGAAGTTCTCGTCCCATGTGCTGATGTCGATGTAGAAGTCGGCTCCAGGTCCCTCCCGATCGAAGATGGCCGATACGGTCAGCTGCTGTTCACCCGTGCGGCTGAAAATGACCGCGATCGTTTGACCGAGGTCGACGCCGAGCTTGTCGGCCTCCTCCTTCGAGAGGGCTATCTCACCAAGCCCCACCCGAGAGATGTCACCCGAGATGGAGTTGAGGCGGACAGCGGTCACAAGCGAGGAGAGGTCTGAACCACCGATGAAACGGACATCCCCGCGATCTTCGCCGGCCCGTTGCGAACGGGGACCACCGTCGCGATTTCTGGCAGTTTCCCCAGCTCTTCGGCAAGTGCCGGGCTGAGTCCGAATCCTCCGAATCCAGCCGACTGAACGACGAGGTCAGATCGGAATCTGTCGGCGATCAGCTCGTCTGTGGTCGCCCGGATAGTGGCGGCAATGATGGTCACCAAGCCGACGAGAGCCACTCCGATCATCAACGCTGAGGCCGTGGCTGCGGTTCGGCGCGGGCTCCTGACCGCGTTCTCTCGGGCCATCTTCCCGGTCGCTCCAAACAGGACAGGGAGCGGCGCCCCCAGCGTCCTTCCCAAGGGACGCGCGAATGTGGGCGTCAACACACTCAGCCCGATGAAGATGATTCCCGCACCCACCCCAACGATGGCAACCTCGGGGATGGTGTCGCTCTGGAGCTTCCCGAGAAGACCGATGGCGAGTGTGGCGGCTCCGAGGCCGAGAATCGCTGTTCCTCCGATGGCCCGCTTGTGAAGGGAGCGCGGAGAGAAGGTCGCGGATGCGGCGCGCATGGCAGTGACAGGCGGGACGGATCCGGCGCGGCGGGCGGGGAGATATGCCGAAATCAGCGTGACCCCTATTCCGGCCGCGAGCGAAATCAACACTGTTCGCGGGAGGATCTGAAGCGTCGTGCTTGGCAGGCTTCCGCCAAACGCCGAGAAGGCGGCCCGTATGAGCACGGCGAGTCCTGCCCCGAGTCCGACCCCGGCCACCGATCCGATCGTGGCGACGAGGAAAGCTTCACCGAGAACCATCCGGGAAACCTGGATGCGGGTCGCGCCCAGGGCGCGCAACAGGGCTAACTCCCGGGTCCTTTGCGCGACGATGATCTGGAATGTGTTCTGAATCAGGAAAGCCCCGACGAACAACGAGACGAACCCGAACACCAACAGGGAGGTGTTCAGAAACCCGAGTGCTTGCTTGAAGTTGGCGAGCTGCTCCTCGGCCGCCGTTTGGGCGGTGACCGCTTCCACTCCGGGTGGCAGGATCGGCTTTATCCGATTTATCAGGGTTTCGGGCGTGAGGGTGGGATCGCCGACAATCGAGATGGTGTCGACCATTCCCACGGCCCCGAGAACTCGTTGAGCGGTTTGGTAATCGAATGCCACGAAGGTGGCACCGCCGAAGTTGTCGCTGCCTCCAAATCCCAGCGTTCCGACTATTCGGAACGGCTCCGGACCGGCCAGGGCGATGACGGTCACTTCATCGCCAACGGCCAGTTTCTCTCGCGTCGCCGTGGATGCGTCCACGGCGATCTCGCCACCGGCTGCCGGGGCACGGCCGTCGCGGATCCTCAGCGGTGTGGCTGTTGCCGACCAGCTTCCCGCGATGGTGGGCGGCCCCTTTCCGCCGAGCACGTTGTCCGACCCAGCAAGCGTCACCAGGCCGGCCACGGTTCCCACCGATTCCTGAACCCCGTCGATCGATCGGATCTCCTCGACAAGTGACTCCGGCATCCGATCCGGTAGTGCAAAGCCGAGGTCCGGGTCGAAACTCTGGCGCACCTGGACGTCGATTCCCGCGAACGAGTCGGCAAAAAGGTTGTCGAAGACCCTCGTCAGGGTGTCTGTGAATATGTAGCTGCCTGCCACGAGGCCAACTCCGAGCATGATGGCTATGAGCGTCAAAGCCATGCGCAGCTTGTGCCCGAGCAGGCCCTTCCAGGTTGCCCGAAACATCAACCCTCCAGCGTTCGGATTCGATCGAGGATCGAGTCCGCGGTGGGATTGAGAAGCTCATCGACGACTCTTCCGTCTCCGAGAAACACCACCCGGTCCGAGTAGGAGGCTGCCCCGGGATCGTGGGTGACCATCACGATCGTCTGGCCGAAGTCATCCACTGCCTTGCGGAGGAATCCGAGAAGCTGGGCGCCCGACGTGGAGTCGAGGTTGCCGCTGGGCTCATCGGCAAAGATGACCTCGGGTCGGGAAGCGACAGCCCGGGCGACCGCTACCCGCTGCTGTTGGCCACCCGAGAGTTCAGACGGTCGATGGGTGAGTCGATCACCTAGTCCCATCACCTCGATGACCCGCTCGACCCAGCCTTGATCTCCGTTCTTGCCGGCTATGTCGAGGGGGAGGGTGATGTTTTCACGTGCGTTGAGAGTGGGGATCAGGTTGTAGGCCTGAAAGACGAAACCAACCCTCTCGCGTCTCAGCAGAGTGAGGCTTCGGTCGTCGAGGAGGCCGAGATCGCGCTCGCCGATGAACACCTTGCCGGCTGTCAGAGAATCGAGTCCGGCGAGGCAGTGGAGAAGCGTCGACTTCCCGGATCCGGAAGGCCCCATGATGGCCGAGAACTTCCCGGCCTCGAACCCAACGGTCACTCCGTCGAGGGCCCGGACGCCGAGGTTGCCATGGCCATATATCTTCACGGCGCCTTCGGCGCGAACGGCTGTTTGCATGGACGGACTGTATCGGCGGGCGGGGCCTATTCGCGCCCGGCAAAACCGATCTGACGCCACGCCTCGAAGGCGACGATCGCGACGGAGTTCGAGAGATTGAGGCTACGCACGTTCGGCCGCATCGGAATGGCGAGGACGCGGTCGATCCAACCGGCTTCGAGAACTGCGGCCGGCAGCCCCACCGACTCAGGTCCGAACAGGAACGCGTCTCCGGGGTGGAAATCGATCTCGGTGTAGGCGACGGTTCCGATCTTGGCCAGGGCGAATACCCGGGGTGGAGTCACCGATGAGCGGAATGAGGCGAGGTCGCGATGCACCTGTACGACCGCCTTGTCCCGGTAGTCCATGCCGGCCCGGCGCAGCTTTGCGTCGTCGAGGCTGAAGCCCAGGGGCTCTATCAGATGAAGTCGGCACCCCGTGTTGGCGGCCAGGCGCATGGCATTGCCTGTGTTCGGGGGGATTTCCGGCTGATAGAGGACCAGTTCGAACATGTCAGAACAACGTCATGTGGTCGGACTCGACCTCCCGGAGACCGTCATAGTCCACTTCGACCGCTTCCAGGCCCCGGGCCTCGGCGAGAGTTCGCGCCTGGGGGGTTATCGACTGGGCGACGAAGATCGCCCTAACCGGCGCGAGCCGTGAGTCCAGGTCGAGTCGTTCCCGATATCGCGCCAACTGTTCGACGCCGTCGATCTCACCCCTGCGTTTGATCTCCACGGCCACCGTGGCCCCGTTGATGTCGGTGCACAACAGATCCACCGGGCCGATGTCGGTCGGATACTCCCGCCGGATCAGCGCCATGCCCTCTTCGATCACCCAGGGTCGCTCGGCGAGAAGCGTCTGCAGATGCGCTTCGACACCGTCCTTGTGGAGTCCGGGGTCGTCGCCGAGCACGTGCTCGGTGTCGGAGACGACTTCAAAAATCGTGATGGTCAGGGTCTCGCCCTTCGAATTGCCGACGATCCAGCGTTCATCGGATTCATCGATCATGTTGGGCGAGTTCATCCAGTTGAGGGGCTTGTAGGCGCCACCGTCGGAGTGAATGGCGACACATCCGTCGGCCTTGACCATGATGAGTCGTGTTGCCCGGGGGAGGTGGGCGTCGAGGCGTCCCCGATAGACGACCTCGCAGTCGGCGATGAGGAGGCGCATCGGTCTACCCGGCCAGAAGTCTGAACGCGATAGCTTCAGCGAGTATGGATTTCTCGAGGTCGCCGAGGTCCTGGCTCTCGTTGGGTGCGTGAATCGCGGACGTGGGGTCGCCGGCTCCGGTGAGCAGGATTGCGGCGTCGGGGTACCGCTCTGCGAAGTCTGCGGTGAATGGTATCGAGCCACCGGCGCCCATCAGGACCGGCTTGGCTCCCCACACCTCGGTCATCGCCTCTATCCACGCTTCGGCAGCCGCACCTTCTATCTCCTGTTGGAAGGGCGCTCCCAGATCCACCGGCACCACGGTTATCTCGGCCCCCCATGGGGTGTGCTCGATCAGGTGATCGCGCAGAGCCGTCATCGCCACACTTGGATCCTGCCCAGGTGCCAGTCGCATGCTGACCTTCGCTCTGGCCACCGGAACGAGTTGGTTGATCGCCTCGGCGACCGGGGGAGCGTCGATGGCGAGCACGGCGATTGCCGGCTTGGTCCACAGCCTGGAGGTGATCTCGCCGGTTCCCAGTTCCTCGAGACCGGGAACTGCGGCCATCTGCTGGCGTATCTCCTCGATCGTCAGGTCGAGAGGGTCGACGTCGGAGGTGACCAGCCCTTTCACGGCGACAGATCCGTCCTCGTCGTGAAGCGTGGCCAGCAAACGACTGATGACGGTGAGAGCGTCCGGAAACACACCACCGAATTGGCCGGAGTGGACTGCGTTGTGAGCGGTTCGCACCTCCACCAGGCACCCGGCCAGGCCCCGCAGTCTGGTGGTCAGGCCCGGTTGGCCGACCCGCCAGTTTCCCGCGTCTGCGATGACGATGACGTCGGCCCTCAACTCGTCGGCGTATTGGTCCAGAAAACGGGTCAGGTTCACCGATCCGGACTCTTCTTCTCCCTCGATGAAGACTCGAATGCCGACCGGGGGATTCCCTGCGAATGCCGACACTGCGCCCAGATGCATGATCACACCCGACTTGTCGTCGGAAGCGCCCCTGCCGAACATGCGCCCGTCCCGCGCAAATGGTTCAAAAGGGTCCGTCTCCCACTCGGCGGCGGGACCGGGTGGTTGCACGTCGTGGTGGGCGTACAGCAAGACTGTCGGTGCCCCGTCCGGGGCGGGAATCATCCCGAACACGGCCGGTCGGGCTCCCTCGATCTCCACCACCTCGGCTCTTTCGAACCCGACATCCAACAGCTTGTCCCTGATGGCCGCCGCGGAGTCGATCATGGGCTGTTCCGGATAACCCGCGGCGCTCACCGAGGGAATCTGCACCAGTTCCGAGAGGGTCTCGACCATGCGTGGGAACTGTTCGGAGACCGTCTTTCGAAGGTCGGTGTGGTCGTGCTGTGACATGTGTGCAAGCGTAGGCCCGTGAAGTCCCGAAGTTGCTAGCGGCGCCGTGGACCGTACGATCAAGGCCGTGAAGCTGAGACTCTTCGACATTCCCGTGAAGATCAACTGGTCGTTCTGGCTGATCGCACTCCTGATCGCCCCGTTCCCCGTCGATACGTGGTTTCGGGCCGCCACGGTCCCGTACCTGGCCGTGTGGGCTCTGGTGGTCCTGGTTTCGGTGGTTGCCCACGAACTCGGGCATGCCCTGGCCGCACGCCGATATGAGGCCCGGGTGTCGATCACCCTGTATGCCTTTGGGGGTTACACGGTTTGGGAGACCGATAGTGATCTGGGGCCCTGGACCAGGATGAGGATCGCGGCTGCAGGCTCCTTTGTCGGGTTCGTTCTTGGCGGACTGGTCTGGCTGGCCACGAGCCTCGGTTACCTGGAACCGTCCGCCAGCCTGGTTGCCTTTGGTTTCTCCGCCTTCTGGCGGGTCAACATGCTCTGGGGCGTTCTCAACTGGTTGCCGATACGACCGCTCGACGGCGGACACATCTTCTCGGGTTTCCTCGAAGGCGCCCTCGGGGTTCGACGGGGAACCCGGGTGGGCAACGTCGTGTTTCCGCTCTTCACAGCCGTGGCCGGGTGGCTGGCGTTCGAGCGTGGGTATGTGTTCGCCGCATTCCTGGCGGGGTTCGTGCTCTTATCTGAGTTCCAGCGGTCTTCGGGTTCACGGCGTCCCCGTCCCTCGGGCCCGCCTCCGAAGAGATTCCTGTTCGAAGATGCCGCAGGCGAGGGCGAAGACGGCTGACGCCGGGTAACTTCGGCACCATGCAGTTCTCCTACACGGCGCGCATGCACGAGTACATCGACAGGCTTACCTCCTTCATGGATGACGCCGTTTATCCGGCCGAACCCGTCTACGAGCAGCAGATGAAATCGGCGGGCGACCCCAATCATCATCCGGCGATCATCGAAGATCTCAAGAAGGTGGCGCGCTCCCGGGGGCTCTGGAACCTGTTTCTTCCCGCGGAATCCGGGCTGTCGGTGCTCGAATACGCACCCCTGGCCGAGTTGACGGGGCACAGCCCGTGGATGGCACCGGAGGCGATCAACTGCGCCGCCCCGGACACGGGGAACATGGAGATACTCCACATGTTCGGCAGCGACGATCAGAAACAGCGCTGGTTGCAGCCTCTTCTGGAAGGCGAGATCCGGTCGTGCTTTTCGATGACGGAGCCGGACGTGGCTTCGTCGGATGCCC
>JBFJTO010000044.1:0-8513 GCA_041625295.1 Acidimicrobiia bacterium
AGTTCGGACCGGCGAACCAGATACTTGTCGTGAGTCGGCAACGCGAGTGTGTGCCCCAGCGATCGGCCCCGGGCGACGATCGTCACCTTGTGCACGGGGTCGGCCATGGGCAGCGCCCATCCGACCAGCGCATGCCCGGACTCGTGAAACGCGATCAGTTTCTTTTCGTCGTCGCTCATGATGCGGCTCTTCCGCTCAGGACCCGAAATCACCCGATCGATCGCCTCTTCGAGTTCGGGCATTCCGATCACGGTCAAGCGGCGCCGGGCCGCCAGCAGCGCAGACTCATTGATGAGGTTGGCGAGATCGGCACCTGTGAATCCGGGCGTACGGCGGGCCAGCACCTCGAGATCGAGAGAATCGACCAACGGCTTTCCCTTGGCGTGAACCTCGAGGATCGCCCTCCTCCCCTCGAGATCGGGGGCGTCGACGACGATCTGGCGATCGAAGCGACCCGGACGAAGCAGGGCAGGATCGAGTATGTCGGGCCGGTTTGTTGCCGCCATCACGATCACTCCCGAGTTCCCCTCGAACCCGTCGAGCTCGACCAGGAGCTGATTGAGCGTCTGCTCGCGCTCGTCGTGCCCGCCACCCAGACCGGCGCCGCGATGACGCCCAACGGCATCGATCTCGTCGATGAAGACGATGGCAGGCGAATTCTGCTTTGCCTGGTCGAACAGATCCCGGACGCGGCTGGCACCGACACCGACGAACATCTCCACGAAGTCCGATCCGGAAATGGTCAGAAACGGAGCTCCGGCTTCTCCGGCAACGGCCCTGGCCAGAAGCGTCTTTCCGGTTCCCGGTGGCCCGAAAAGAAGAACACCCTTGGGAATCCGGGCTCCCAGAGCCCGGTACTTGTCGGGATTCTTCAGGAAGTCCTTGATCTCCTCGAGCTCTTCGACCGCCTCATCGAGGCCGGCGACATCCTTGAAGGTCACCTTGGGTTGGTCCTTTTGGACCGTCTTGGCCTTGGCCTTGCCGAATTGCATCACCCGGTTTCCCGAGCCCTGCATCTGCATGAATATGAAGACCATGAATCCGACCAGGAAGAGCCATGGGAGCACGCCGATCAGGATGTCCCAGAAGCCGGGCGGCTCCGCGTCGGTCTCCAGCTCCACGCCTGCCGTCAGCACGGCCTCGGTCAGGACGCCTTCGAAATCGGCCGGATATCGGACCAGGAAGTCATATCCCCCGTCCGGGGCGGTGGAGGCAACGTAACGACCCTGGACGCGGTCGGTGCGCTCGAAAATCGTTGCCTGGGCGACCTTTCCCTCATCGAGTTGCACCATGAACTCACTGAGAGTGACCTCGGTGGGAGCGGACACCTGCTGGATCCATCGCTGAGCGACCACGGCCAAAAGCACGAAGATCAGCCCGTAGACGAGCAGCGTTCTGACGGTTCTGGTCACCGGACTCCTACTAGAGACTCAAGTCATCGCCCGCACGGCGCGGACGGGTCCCATGGTAAGTGACGCAAACACCTATGAGAACCGCACAATCAACCTGGCTCGCCTTCGAGCACACCTACAAATGGAAGGTTGCGGTACTTTCCGGCGTAATCGAGTCCGTAGCCGATCACGAATTCGGGTCCGATCGTGAAACCGGGGTATTTGACGTCGATCTCAACGCGCTGGATTCCTTCCTTCACGAGGAGAGCGGCGACCTCCAGCGAGGCCGGCTTTCTCACCCCGAGGCTCTTCATGAGGTACCGGAGGGTGAGACCGGAGTCGATGATGTCCTCGACGATGAGCACATGGCGTCCGGCGATCTCCTGATCCAGATCCTTGAGGATCCGCACCACGCCTGAGGTTTGAGTGGATGCGCCGTAGGAGGACACGGCCATGAAATCGAACTCGACGGGAAGGTCGACATGGCGGGCGAGGTCTGCCATGACCATGAACGCACCCTTGAGCACGCCAACCATCAACAGATCTTTTCCCCGATAGTCCACGGAAATCTGACCACCGATGGCGGCCAATTTGGAGTCGATCTCCTCTTCGGAAATCAGGGTTCGAATCGTGCCCAACCGTTTTCCTCCGTAGCGAGGACGCAAAGGTAGCGCGCCTCCCCTGCGGGGGGCCAACCGACCCTGCGGACCCCGGGGATCCACACGACTTCGCCGCCACGGCGAACCACCGGCCAGGTACTGCGCCGGGACCCGCCGATCCGTGCTCCTGAAAGCAGAGATTCAACACTCCTGCCATCCATGGTGAGGCCGGCCGACACACCTTCGACGGTGAGAGGAGCACCGTCTTCAACCACGAGCGCCCACAGCGAAAGCGGACGGACAGGACGATTGCCGGCGGTGGTGACCGTGAACTGAAAGCGTCCATTTCGCGTGATCCCGGGGCAGGCGAGCACCACAGGCCCCGCGGAGCCAGGGGCGGCGCTCCATTCGACCTCCACCCAGGGACCGCGCCGTTCCACTCGCCCACCACCCGCAACGGTGCCCGAGGAGACCTGACCGGTCACAACCGACAGCACGACGCCGACGTCGGCGTAGGAGGGCGGATGGGGTGGCCGTGCAGCCGCAAGGGCTTTCCTCACCACGCGGGCAGCCACAGCCGGATCGGCGGCTGCGAGCTCGCCAGTCAGGAATCGAAGCGCTCCCTCGGTCCTTTCCACCCGCAGGCTCGCGGACATTCGCTCGATCAGAGCCGTGTCCGACCGGACCGTCGCTGCTGTTCTCACGAGCGACTCCCGAAAGGACGGATTGAACGAGCCTTCGATCTCCGGCAGAAGGCTTAAACGGATCCGATTCCTGAGATGGCGGGGTTCCTGATTGGCGGGATCATCTTGAAACGGCAAACCGGCCAGGCCCGCGATCTCCCGTGTCTGAGCACGCCAAACGCCGAGCATGGGGCGGGCGATCGGCCACCGACTCTCCGACATCCCTGCCAGTCCCTCGAGTCCCGCGGAGCGAAGGAGATTGATCATCACCGTCTCGGCCTGATCATCGGCGGTGTGGCCGGTGACAAGCCACTCCTCCTCTCGCCTCTCATCGAACAGGGCGCCGTACCGAGCGGTGCGAGCCTCTCCCTCGGAGTCACGTTCGACATGGACGTACCGGGTCGCGATGGGTACACCGATGGCGCCGGCGACCTCGCCAGCCGCCTTCTCCATGATGTCGGAGCCAGACAGGCCGTGGTGAACGTGCACAGCTCTCACGGAGGAACCGGCTCGTGATGCCAGCCAGGCGACAACCGCACTGTCGGCGCCCCCTGACAAAGCGATCAAGAGGGGCCCGGGCGGAAACGAGACCGCGGCCTGCTCGACCAGATGACTCAGGCGACGCGTGTCAACCATGACCTGGCGTCCTCGATTTCGGGGAGCGTCGGGAGGCTCTCTGGCCCGGCCCATGCCGCCGCAATGGCCTCGAAACCTGCCAGGCGTTCAACGGAGAGCACAAAGCGTTCTCCCTGCTCATACTGACGCATCTTCATCTCGATCCCGGTCAGCCGAAAGAACGTAGCCAGCCTGGGATCGGACCGGCGTGACTTTAGGATCGCCGACATCCTTCCTTGAGAGGTGAGCACGTCGGCTCCGATCCGGTCCATGACGACATGGCCGTGTCCTTCCAGAAGGCTCATCAACGCCTGGATGCGGTCGAGAGTTGCTGTCTGAGACGGCGTGGCCAGCAACCCGAACAATCCCCGTTCATCGACTACCCGACCATGGCGACGTCTTCTCTTCACCTCGTTGAAAACGCGCCCGACCCGTCCCGGCTCCGGGGCCGACGCTTCGATCATCTCTGCCACCAATCCCTGAAAGTAACTCCGCATCCAGGGCACACCTACGAATTGGGCCCGATGAGTGAGCTCGTGAAGCGCCAGCCAGAGTCGAAACTCCCCGGGTCTGAATTGGTGAGCGCGCTCCAACTGCAGGATGTTCTCGCCAACGAAAGCAACCGAATCACCGTCGTCACCCGTTGGCAGGACAAGCTCATACTGACCCAGGACCTTGCGGGCCAATACCCCTAGCAAGGCGCCGGTCTCAGCGGCCACGATTCTCCTTGCGACAGTTGGCCCGATCTCGTCGGCGCCGATGGCACCGAGGCGGCCGGCGATCTTCTTCTCTGCGGGTTCCATCAACCGCGAAAACGCAGCGATGTTGCGCTCGGCCCACTCCTTGCGCCTGACCACGACGACTTCGGGACTTCCCGGGAGTGCAAGCCCGGTTGCGGCTTCCACAAGAGTGTTGGCGCGAACGGCTGTCACGGCCAGGGCGTCGGAGAGCTGGTGGACGTGATACGAGTCGCCGAGGGGATAGGAACCGGCGATCAGCCCCGCCACCCGGCCGGCAAACGGCCAGGGGAGCCCGGCGGTCACTCGGTGGTCGTGTACCGGGTGCGGACCACCTTTGCGAAGTACTGCACGACGGTCACGAAGACCACGATGGCCGCCAAGAGCAGGCCCAAGGGCACCAGGTACTTGTAGGTCCACTGCTGCTGTGTCTGACCACTAGCCGGTGGAGGGACAACGACTGCCGGTTGAATGGTCTCGGCAGCCGGCGCGGCCGGGGCCGTCGTCGGTGTCTGCTGGCCCTCTTGAGCGAGAACGGGCAGCGCTAGAAGTGTGATCGTGGCTGCCAGAAGCGAGATGGTGGCGAGTCGGCGCATACCGGATGGAGACTAACCGGACGTCAGAGACGACCGCTGCGCAATGCCTCTCTGAGGCGCTCCAGAAACTCATTGGGAATCTCTACCGAGAGGCGCTCCCGGATCACGGACTTGAGCCGGTCTTCGAAGCCGAAGGCGTGCTCGCAGGGCGGGCAGTCGGCGAGATGGCCTCGGATGGCTGCTGTGGTCGAGTCGTCGAGCTCTCTATCCAGATAAGCGTAAAGGTTGGCGAGAGCGTCGTCGCAGTTCCTATTCATCCTCGACCCCGTTGCTGTCGACAAGTCCTCGTACCCGTGCGTACTCCCACAACGCCTTCTCGAGCGCTTTTCTTCCCCGATGAAGTCTCGACATCACCGTCCCGATGGGAACCTCGAGAATCTCGGCGATCTGCTTGTAGGAGAAGCCCTCGAGATCGGCCAGCAGAACCGGCAATCGGAAGTGTTCGGGAAGTCGTTCCACGGCCTGCTTGATGTCGGCCTCCACCAACCCGTCGAGAAACAGATCCTCGGCCGATTGCGAAGCGTCGAGTGCCTGACTGGAGGAGACCCTCCGATACAGATACATGTCCTCCACCTCACCGAGATCGACCTCGGAAGGGCGCCGCGCGGCTCGTCGATACTTGTTGATGTAGGTGTTGGTGAGGATCCGGTACAGCCAGGCTTTGAGGTTCGTGCCCGCCTCAAAGGAGTGATAGGCGCGATATGCCTTGAGAAAGGTCTCCTGGACCAGATCCTCGGCGTCGGCGGGATTGCGGGCCATCCGCATAGCTGCCGTGTAGAGCTGAGGGGCAAACTGCATCGCGTCGGCTTCGAAGTCCGCTTGATCTGCCACAGCGCGGCACGCTAGCACCACGAAGATCGGCCGCGATCCGACCATCTTCTTCCGTCCGCTAGCATCCCTCGCCCCCGCCGGAGTAGCTCAGCTCGGCAGAGCAACGCACTCGTAATGCGTAGGTCAGGGGTTCAAATCCCCTCTCCGGCTCCAGGGCGCAGAACCCATCGTTCCCGCTGACCCTTCGACGACCCGTCACAACGTTGCCCGCTTCGGTACTGTCGGTTGTCTCGCACGGAGAGGCAACGATGGCAAGAGTGTCGGAAGTACTCAGCGAAAAGGGAAGCGATGTGATCGGTGTCGCCCCAGCGGCAACCGTGTATGAGGCAATCGCATTGATGGTCGAGCACAACTGCGGCTCGCTTCTGGTCATGGAGGAAGACCAGATCGCGGGAATCTTCACGGAGCGGGACTACCTGAGGAAGATCGCTCTCAAGGGCCGAACCTCCAAAACCACCACCGTCTCAGAGGTGATGACCGCTCCCGTGATGGTCGTTGAAGCGGGTTCGGAGATCGACGAGGCTCTGGCGGTCATGACGGATCGCCACATTCGGCACCTGCCGGTTGTCGACGATGGCCAGATCGTCGGCGTGGTCTCAATCGGCGATCTCGTCAAATACAAGACCAGGGAACAAGAGTTCCACATCGGCTATCTCGAGGACTACATCCGGGCCCGCTAGCCCACCGGCACCCGCCCACCTCCACTTCACGCACCGGCGCCCAGGGCGGCGAACAGCGAAGCCAAGCGCAGCTGGGGCCGGAGGTTGGACTGCAGATCGGTTACGGCATCGAGAACCAGCTCGGCGCTGAGCACTGCTCGTCTCGGGGAAACAGCGGTGAGGTCGGCAACTGCCAAATCGCGGTTGCGGATGGGACCCCCCAGCTGAACCGAGGCGGCGTCGGCGTACCACGAGGCCAAGATCTCCAGACCGCTTACCAGCAACTCTTGACGGGCCCGCCGTCTCTGGACGCCGGTGTGCTCATCGTCGTCGAGAAGGTCCTGTGCACTCTCGAGCATCTCCTGGGCGAGCACGAAGCACTCCCCGGGACGATCGGTCACACGTCCGGGCACCGAGAGCCAAGCCGATCGGAAACCTGCGATCTCTTCGCTCTGAGCAAGAGCGATGGCCAGACCGGGCCTTCCCCCTGTGGTCCGGGCGATGGCCTCGGCGCGATCTGCCTCGATCCCACGTTCCACAAGTGCGGCCGTCAGTTCGCTCTCATCGACCCGACCGAAATGAACAGTCCGGCACCGGCTGGCCACCGTGATGGGGAGATCGTCCTCCGACTCGGTGACCAATATGAAAACGGTGGTCACCGTGGGTTCTTCGAGAGTCTTGAGGAGGGCGTTGGCCGCCTGCTCCGTCAACGATCCCGCCTCCTCGAACAGAAAGATCTTGCGCTCGGCTTCGACCGGTCTCAGCGTCGCCCTCTGCACCGTGGTTCGCGCTTGATCGACACCGATCGATTGACGGTCCTCAGGAACCACGACCGCGACATCGGGGTAGTTCCCCTCCTCGACGAGTCGACAAGTGCGACAGACCCCTTTGTGGTGCGATGCCTCCGGACAAACAAGGGCCGCGGCGAAGGCCCTGGCGACTCGCGACTTGCCGATCCCGGCGGCGCCGACGAACAGATAGGCACCGGCAGGTGCCAGAAGTTCGCGTTCGAGGAGATCGATGACCCGGGCATGGCCGATCACGCCTTCTCTCATCGAATCGCCTCGTGAATGCGCCCTGCGATTTCGGCCGCGCCGACGCTTCCGTCGACTACCTGGACCTTCTGGTCGCTGGCGGCAATCTCCAGATATGCCTCCCGTACGGATCTCTGGAAACTCTCACCGGCGGCACCGATGCGGTCTGCGTCGATCTGGCGAGCCAAGCCGACTGCCGGATCGACATCGATGAAGAAGACATGGTCGGGAAGGATGCCCGACAGAACGGATTCGTTCAGCATCCGCACCGCAGCGATTCCCAGCCCGCGGGCACCCCCCTGATAGGCGAGGGACGAGTAGTAACTCCGATCCGTGATCACCCAGGCGCCCCGGGCGAGCGCGGGTCGCACCTCCTCGTTCACCAACTGAGCTCTGGCGGCAGCAAACAATGCCGCCTCGGCCCAGGGTGTCATCTCCCCGGAGTGCAGAAGCAGGTCGCGGATCTCTTCGCCCAGCCACGTGCCCCCCGGCTCACGAACTGTCACGACTTCTTGGCCTGTCTCCTCGAGAAGCCCGGCCAATTCCCTGGCGACGGTGGTCTTGCCTGCCCCCTCGCCTCCCTCGAGAGCGATGTAAAGGCCACTCATTTGTCCGACCTCCGGCTTCCGCGCATCCAGGAGGCCGCGTCACCGGCATCTCGCAACGCCCGGAAGTCTCCCTCCGCCATGGGTTCGGCTGCCAGTTGGTGACGGACCGCCCACAGCGTCCCCATCCCCGAAGCAAGAATGACGACTCCGCTGCCGAGAATCACGATACGAACCCCGCTGCCGAGCATTCCCGGGAACAACCCGTCGAGCGCTGCCGAGCCGATCCCCGCCAGGCCGAAAGAAACCAGCAGTGCTGCCCGGGCGGTGGCGAATAGGGCTGCGAAGGTCCGCCCCCGAATATCGTCGGTGACCGCGGCATGAAGGTGGGTGAAACCGGTCACGTAGGCGATGCCGGTTCCCACGCCACCGAGGAAGATCCACGCCGATGCCCCGGCAACGGTGACCGTGAACGCGGCCGCGATGATCGAGACACCGGTCACAAGCAGCGAGCCGCCGAACAGGGGCTCTCTTCTCTGAACCATCCTGCCCCAGAAAGTCATCGCCACCATTCCCAAGCCCACTCCCACCCCGAGCGAGGTTACAAGCGCCCCGTATCCCGAGTCACCGGAATTGAGAACCTGGTCGGCGAACGGGTGTCCCAGGACGAACAGTGCTCCACCACCGAACAGTCCGGCCGAAATGCCGACGACCGTCCTGCGCACGGCGGAAAAACCGGCCACGAACTTGAACCCGTCGGCCATATCCCTGAGGGGAGCTTTGAGGTCGAGTCGTGAGCGCGCCGCCCGCTCTGCCGGCAGAT
>JBFJTO010000045.1:0-8377 GCA_041625295.1 Acidimicrobiia bacterium
CGTGGCTTGGGCCGCCCTGGTTCTTCTCGTGGTGGCCGTCCCTCTGGCCGTGATCGGCCGAAAAGAGATGCCGTGAGGTACCTCGCCGCGGTCGTGATCGCTGTTCTCGGTCTGGGCGCCTGGTACCTGGAGCCCGCCCACCCTCAGGCGGATCTCGGTGTCGGTCCCAAACCGGCACAGGCTCGCTTTGCGGCCTGCGTGGGACGGGAGGATCGTCTCTTTTCATCTTCGGTCAGCGTCGCCGGTTCCTTTGTTGCTCCCGCGACGATCACCCGCGCCGCCGGCACCGCCGGCCCACGGACAGACATCCCGGTCGACGACTCGGGCTCCGGAGTGTTCGAGATGACCGGCTTGGGTACCACGGGCCTAGATGGTGCTTTTGTCGAGTTCGGTTCCGAGGATTCCTATGCGGGGGTCTTGGCGAGCGGTCCTGGTGGGGTGATGGGGGCGGCCTGCACGCCACCATCTTCGCACCGGTTGGTGGCGGTTGGGCTCTCCACCAGAAACGCAGAGTCCCTCGACCTCGTCCTCGTCAATCCCTACGCGGCCGATGCGGTGGTAACGGTTGATTCGAGCAGCGAAGTGGGTCCGGACTCGGCATCGGAACTCGCACAGGTGTTGATCCCGGCACGGTCCACGGTGGTCCGCGATCTTTCATCGATACTGCCCCTCCGACAGCAGTTGAGCGTGTCCATCCTGGTCACCCGCGGCGCCGCCCATGCGTTCCTGATGCAGTCGGGGCAAGGTGACACCAAGCTCGTCGAAGCTGTCGAGACGTCGACCTCGTGGTTCCTTCCTCTACCCGACTTCGATGGCGTGGCCGTGACGATCGCCAATCCGGGCGACTCGGAAGTCGACGTCCGAGTCGATCTCTTTGTGGACGGCACGCTGCAGGAAGGGGCGGTCTCGGAGATAATCGCTCCCAGATCGCACCTCGTGATCGACAGGACCGGTCTCGGTGTGGACCCCGGCGCACAGGTTGGATTGGCAGTGTTTGCGGCCTCGGAGGTTGCAGTTGGCTTTGGTGCGGATGGAGAGGGTATTCGCGCCGGGGGACCCGCCCCTGCCGCCTTATCGGGCAATTGGGTGGTTCCGGCGCGGTTCGGCGGGCCGGCCACGATCTGGGTGTTGAACCCCGACGACATCGAACTCGCCGGGGTCATCAGACCTCTGATTCCCGGGGTGAGCGGAAAAGTCGTCACCCTGGCCCCTTCGTCGGTAACCGCAATCCCCGTCGACGGACTGGGGGCGGGCTACTCGTTCTCGGCGCCCGGGGACGTGGCCGTCACTTGGACCACGCGAGCGGAGACGGGACTGGCCGCGGGCAGAGGTTCGCCTCTGGCCGTGATCGGGGAGGAGGATTGAATCTCGAACGCCTTCTGATCGTCCTCGCCGTGATCGCCGTGGCTGTAGCCGTAGCCAAGATCCAGAATCGCGGAGTGGCTGTCGTTAAGCGGCGGCGATCGTTCGTTGGCATCGCTCCCGGTGTCGTCGTATTCGAGTCCAGTTCATGTGGCCGTTGCGAGGCGGTTGAGTCGGTCGTCTCCTCCATCGCGGGCGAGGGGGGATATTCCGTGGTTCGGTGGGATGACCATCCCGATGTCTTCCGGGACAATGGCATCGACCGGATCCCGGCGATAGCCCGGATCGGAGAGGATGGGACCGGATGGCTCGTCTCGGGGATACCGTCAGCTCGCCGTCTGCGCGGCTGGCTCGGCAATCCTTGAAACGACTCACCCGGTAGTTCTACCGTGTCGGCCATGTCCATCCCATGCGTGCGTTGCTCCACCCCGGCCTCATCGGTCATGTCCTTCGATTACGACGACCGTGCCGTGTGGCTGGTCGAATTGGAGGGCCAACCCGAGTTGGGGAAGGGTTATTCGTTGTGCACCCGGCACGCAGACCGGCTCACCCCTCCGCTCGGTTGGACACTCACCGATCGCCGCAACGTGAAGCGGCTGTTCGCCCCCGCCGCGACCGAAGTGGCGTGAGGTGCCGCTCGATCGAGATCTGATCGATGCGGTCCGAGATCTCGACGAGCATGAACTGAGACGGCTGTTCATCCTGGCGCGTGCCGAACTCGAACGTGCCGGTGTTCCCCTCGGCAACCACCCCGAGGTCAGATTGCGCGAACGCATGGTTCGCTGTGGCAAAGAGGAATGCACCGCCTGCCCGCACGGTCCGTACTGGTACGCCTTTTGGCGGGAGGACGGACGCCGCCGCAGCAAGTATGTCGGCAGGCTCCTCTCCGAAGAGGACTGATGCGTTGACGGGCCAATCCGCGCCGTTACCATGATCTACGGTCGTTGAAACGGGATTCACGGGTATGGACTGTCCACGATGTGGTGCGGTTGAGGTAATCGAAATCAGACACAAGGTGCAGGACATCGACCTGTACTTCTTCTCTTGCCACAAGTGTGAAGAGCACTGGTGGGATCGCGACGGAGCGGTGGTCCCATTGAAGGATGTGCTCGACCTAGCCCGTAAGCGCCGCTGATTCCCGTCTCATGAGGAGTCGCGACCGATCCTGGGTCCCATCGGTCACAATCGCCCTGACCGTCCTGGCGATCTTCATCGTCCTCAACCCCTGGCTCATCTTCAATGCCAACACTCCGTCGGGCGGAGACATGGGCGCTCATGTGCTCGGACCGGCCTTCCTGAAGGAAGTGTTGATTCCCCAGGGCCGCCTCATGGGATGGTCGAACTCGTGGTTTGCGGGATTCCCGGCCTTCTACTTCTACTTCCCGCTGCCCTCGATAGTCATCGTGCTCTTCGACGTCGTGCTCCCGTATGGGGTTGCGTTCAAACTGGTGGCGGTGATGGGTCTGCTCGGCATGGCTCCGGCCGCATTCTTCCTGTCGAGGAGTCTCGGGTTTTCGCGGGCCATATCGTCGGTGGCGGCGGCCTCGATGGCGCCTTTCGTCTTCTTGGAGAGCTACTCGATATACGGCGGCAACATTGCGTCCACACTCGCCGGTGAGTTCTCGTACTCCTGGTCATTCGCCCTCGGTTTCGTGTATCTCGGTTTGCTGATCAGATCCATCAAGGACGACGAGAAGTATGCGCCCTGGGCCGCGGTGGCTCTCGCGGCGACCGTCCTTTCCCATGTGCTCACGACACTGGTGCTGGCCGTAGCGTCCCTCACCGTTCTCACGTGGCGCAACTCGTTCAAGATCGCGGCACGCATCTGGATTCTCGGGTTTCTGCTCTCTGCGTTCTGGACCGTCCCGTTGGTTGCCAGGATTGGACTGACCTCCGACATGGCTTGGGCGCCGCTGTCGCGGTGGGAGGAGGTGTTCCCCGTCGAGCTGTGGCTGCTGATACCGGTTGCCGTGGTGGGGTCGGTTTGGGCCGTACGCCGCACCGCCCGGATCCTCCCGGTGATGACGGCCACGTTGCTTCCGGTGATCTACTACCCGATGCCTTTGGTGCTGCACGGCTACTTCCCCGACGTGTTCCCGGAGAGATGGAAACTCTGGAACGGCCGGTTGTTGCCGTACTGGTTTTTCGGCGTGAGCTTCCTGGCCGCGATCGGGGTGGGGGCGATGGTGATGTTCTTGAGCCGGCGGCTCCCTCACAAGGTGAGCGGCTGGTGGCCACGCGTCGTCGCGCTCGGGGTCGGCGTGGCATCGGTCGGCCTGCTGTCGGTCGTTGACGTGCCCGATTGGGTGCCACTTGCCGTGGCCGCCCTCTTCCTGGCCGGGATCGGCGCATCACTGCGGTGGATGTCGCCGGTTCCGGCGAGAACGGTTCTCTCGGCAGCTGCTGCGGCGGTCTTCTTGGTGGGCGGAATCGGAGGGGTCACCTTTGTGGACAGCTGGGCCAAGTGGAACTTCGAGGGCTATGAGGCCAAGGCGTCCTATCCCGAGTACGAGGCCCTGATGGAAACGGTCGACAAACTCCCTCCGGGCCGGATTCAGTGGGAAGCCAACAACGACATGAACAAGTACGGGACCCCCATGGCGCTGATGCTGTTCCCGTACTGGAGCGAGGGCCATCCGTCGATGGAAGGGCTCTTCTTCGAGTCATCCCTCACCACGCCGTTCCATTTCCTGAACGCCGGCGAGATGAGCTACAAGCCGTCCAATCCGATCCCGGGACTGCGATACAACACATTCTCCTTCGACAGAGGTCTTCGCCACCTCGACCTGTACGGCGTCCGCTACTACGTCTCCTACACGCCTGAGGCCGCGACAGAGGCAGAGACCCACCCTGAGATGAAGAAGGTGGCGGAGTCGCCGCCGTTCCAGATCTTCGAACTGCCACCTTCCGATTTGGTGGTTCCCGTTGCATTCCAACCTGATGTGTACCGCCCCGAAAAGGGCGGCCCATCGTTCAATGATCTTGCACTGGACTGGTACGACCACCTCGACCTGCTCGACCATCCCATCGTCGAGACCGGACCACAGGATTGGCCCACGGTGACATCGATCGAAGACATGCCCGCGATCCCGATCACCCGGGGGGGCGTCGTCAGCGATATCGAGATCAACGACCATCGAATCGCATTCCACACGACCGCCGTGGGTGTTCCTCACATCGTGAAGATCTCCTACTTCCCCAACTGGAAGGCGACCGGGGCCGAGGGTCCATACCGAGTCACGCCCTCGTTGATGCTGGTGGTCCCGACGTCACAGGATGTCGTGATCGACTTCGAGAACACCTGGGCAGAGTGGGGTGGAATCCTCGGCTCGCTACTCGGAATCGGCGTCCTCATCGTGATCAGACGCCGCAAGCGCGCCACGGATGGTCAACAACCCGCGTAGCGTCCGCGGTACTCGTTTGAGCAGAGACGAGCGAGCACTGCGCAACTCCGCGACGATCACCGGCACCTCGATGATCTTGAACCCGGCCCTCTCGGCTCTGATCACCAGCTCGGTGTCGAAGAGGTCCCGCCTGCTGACCACTTCGGGTACCAGCTCGTCGATCACCGAGCGGCGAAAGCCCTTCATGCCATGCGTGTCGGACACGCTGGAATCGAGGATGGTTCTCAGCAGGATGTTGAAGACTCCGGTTGCTACCCGGCGGATGGCGGGCCGGCGATCATCTGAAGCAGGGTCTCGTTTCGATCCGATCACGATGTCGGCGTCTTTGGCCTCGAGCACCTGTCTCAGAAACTCCTCGGAGAAGTAGTCGATGTCGAAGTTGACCGTCCAGGCACCTTGGGCCCGAAGAAAGCCGGCACGCATGGCTTCGCCATAGTCGGGGCGGTCGAGGCTCAAGAGCTGGATGCGGTCGCCTCCGACGTCTTTGGCGATATCGGCGGTTCTGTCGGTCGAGCCGTTTTCGACGATGAGGATCTCGGCAGTCCTATCGACGGAATCAACGGTCTTGATCAGATCGACGAGTCCCTGCGGGAGGAACTCAGCCTCGTTGTGCACGGGCACGACGATCGAAAGAGCGGGCGGCATGGGGCGCGATTGTAGGTCCCACCGGGGCCGCCGATTCGGGCCGTACAATCGGCGAGCGAACCTACAGGAGAGCGATGCGAAATCTCGACGGGGTGTTCAAGGCCTACGACATCAGGGGGCGGACAGACGTCGGCGATCTCGATGCCGAACTCGCCCACGGTGTCGGAGCCGGATTCGCCCGCCTGGTCGGAGAACCTGCAATCGCCGTCGGCCGCGACTGCCGGGCATCGTCCCCGGGCCTCGCCCTGGCCCTGTTCGAAGGTATTCAATCGGAGGGAGTCGACGTCATCGACCTCGGCGAGGTGGCCACCGACACCGTCTACTACGTGTCCGGATCGAGGAATGTTCCGGGCGCGATGATCACGGCTTCGCACAACCCACCCGAGTACAACGGGATCAAGCTGTGTCGCCCCGGTGCTTCACCGGTGGGTTCGGATTCCGGTCTCGAAGAGATCAAGGCGATGATCCGCGATGGCATCGTTGGCGGTCCGGGAGGGGGGAAAGTCGAAAAGCTGGATCCGACCGGAGGGTATGTCGACCATCTCCTGTCGGTCATCGACCCGTCCAGGATCGCTGCCCTGAGAGTCGCTGTGGATGGCGGCAACGGTATGGCCGGTGTGGTGGTGGATCGTGTCTTCGACAGGATCGCAGCAACGCTCGTTGGGCTCTACCTGGAACCCGATGGGAGCTTTCCGAACCATCCCGCCGACCCGATCCAGCCCGAGAACCTCGTCGATCTCATCGCCATGGTCGAGTCCGGGGGTTTCGACCTGGGCGTCGCTTTCGACGGAGACGCCGACCGGGCTTTTTTCATCGACGAGACGGGCAACCCGATCTCGGGAAGCACCACAACCTCTTTGGTGGCTAGATGGTTCCTGGCCTCGAACCCCGGTGCCACCATTGTCCACAACCTGATCACTTCCCGGGCGGTCCCCGAGACCGTGCGTGCCCATGGCGGCGTCCCGGTCCGCACCAGGGTCGGGCACTCGTTCATCAAGAAAATCATGGCCGAAACCGGTGCGATCTTTGGTGGCGAACATTCCGGCCACTACTACTTCGCGGCCAACTATCGGGCGGATTCGGGGATGCTGGCGATGCTCGTCCTCTTGCAGGTGTTGTCCGAATCGGGTCAGAAGCTGTCGGAGTTGCGAAAAGAGGTGGAGCCCTACACGGCCTCGGGCGAAGTCAACCTCGAGGTCGAGGATCGGGCCGGAGCGATCGAAAGGGTGGGCCGTGCCTTTGCCGATGCTTCCATCGACCATCTTGATGGCCTCACCGTGTCGTGGCCGGATCGCTGGTTCAATCTGAGGCCGTCCAATACCGAGCCGCTGGTGCGTTTGAATGTCGAGGGCCCCGACCGGGAGGTCGTGACGTCACTCGTGGAGAAAGTACGAGAGATCGTGGAGGCGAAATGACACTTATTTCACCGGAGTTGCTGGAGATCCTTCGCTGCCCCGTGGACAAACAGGAACTCAGCGAAGACGAGGCGGCCTCCCGCCTGCGGTGTCGCGGATGCGGCCGTGCCTACCCGGTGAGGGATGGGATCCCGGTCATGCTGGTCGATGAGGCCGAGATTGACTGAGATGAGATCGATGGTCGCCGGCCTGGGCGACCAGTTGCGACGGGCGGCACAGTCCCACGCTCCAGAAGTCCCCGAGGCCAATGAACTGCTCGTGCTGGGTGTGGGCGGTTCGGGCATTTGCGGCGACTATCTCGCACACCTGGCATCGCGTCACGGATCCCGGGTTACAACCCACAGGTCGTATGGCCTGCCCGGCTGGGTGGGCGCCGTGAAGCCGACCGTGTTGGCGATCTCGTATTCGGGCGACACCGAGGAGACACTGTCCGCCGTGGAGGACGCCTCCCGTCAGAGTCTGGGGATTGTGGCTGTCACGACGGGCGGGCGGTTGGCCGAGATGGCTTCGGCCGGCGGCTGGCCTCTGGTGACCATTCCTGCGGGGCTGCAACCCCGCGCCGCTCTCGGCCACGTGCTGGGCGCCTGCCTGCGCATAGCCGAGGCAGCCTCGTTGATTCCGTCGCCGGTGGCCGCTCTCGAAGAGGCGGCGTCGATGGTCGACTCCCTCACATCCGAAGGAGGGGCCGGATGGGCTTTTGCGACTGACCTGGCCGGGGACCTCGCCCTCCGGGCAGTGGCGATCTATGGGTCAACGGGTCTCACAGCCCCTGTCGCCCGTCGGTGGAAGACACAGGTGAACGAGAACGGGAAGCGACCGGCCTGGTACTCGCTGTTCCCAGAACTCGACCACAACGAGATCGCAGGATGGACCGCCGATCCCGGTGTCAACCGAAGGGTCGGGATCGTTGTGCTTCGCGACCGCGATGACGGTCCGGCCATCGACAAGCGAGTCAGGCTGACCTCCGAAGTCACCGGTGGCGCTGTCGACTGGGTGGGTGAGGTCGAGTCCCAGGGGGACTCCGCGTTGGCACGGATGATGACCTTGACGGTGATCGGTGACATGATGTCGGTCGCCTTGGCGGATGCTGGCGGCGTCGATGCCGTCCCGGTGGCCGCCATCGAGGATTTGAAGAAGAAACTGAGAGAGGAACTCTGATGGACTACGACATTGCCCGGCCATCGCTGTCGGAGGAGGGCGACCGCCGTCTCACCTGGGCGGGTCGGCGAATGCCCGTGCTCGACACCGTGCGCGAGCGGTTTCGATCCGAGAAGCCGCTCGAAGGCCTGCGGATCGCCGCGTGTCTCCATGTCACAGCCGAAACGGCAAACCTGATGTATGCGTTGCGCGACGGCGGAGCCATCCCGGCGCTGTGCGCATCCAATCCTCTCTCGACCCAGGACGACATCGCTGCGGCCCTCGTCGCCGGGGGGATTCCGGTGTTTGCGGTCCGCGGAGAGGACTCGGATCGTTACTACTCGCACATCCATTCGATCCTCGACATGGATCCGCACATCACCATGGACGACGGGGCCGACCTGGCCACCCTCC
>JBFJTO010000046.1:0-8342 GCA_041625295.1 Acidimicrobiia bacterium
CAGCACGCGGAACGTGGGCCGGAAGCTCTCCAACTCCCTGGGGAGTGGACGCAGGAACATGTTGTACACGAACAGCGCGTGCCAGGCGTTCTCGGTGACGAACCGCACGGCGATCCGGTGGTCGGGGTCGGCGCCGGCGAACAGGTCACGGACGAACAGCTCCCTGCCGCCCAGATGGGCCAGCACGTCCCGCCGCAGCGCCTGGTAGTGCTCGGGCGAGACCGGCTGGTTGACCTTGCCCCAGTTGATCGAGTCGTGGATGGCCGGCGTGTCCTCGGCATCGTGCCCGGAAAGCCGTTGGCCGGGGAGCGCAAAGAACCCGACACAGACGACGCGGTCATGGTGTGGCCCCACCTCTTGGTGCGACACGCCGTAGCGGCACTGGCCATTCTGCTGGTAGTGCTGTTGATCTCGGTGTACGCGGATGCACCGCTGAAGGCGATAGCCAATCCCAACCTGACCCCCAACCCGGAGAAGGCACCGTGGTACTTTGCGGCACTGCAGGAATTGCTGTCGCACTTCCACCCCCTGGTGGCCGGCGTGCTCGTTCCGGGCGCCATCGTCATCGGGATGTTCGCGCTTCCATATCTGGATCGCAGCGAGTATCTCCTGCCACGCCATCGCAAGGTGGCAGTGATCACCTTCACGATCTTCCTGTCCGTGTGGATAATCCTCACCCTCATCGGGTTCGCCTTCCGGGGGCCCAGTTGGCATTGGGTGTGGCCCTGGATCGAATGGCATGGTGAGCTATGAGCGACGAAATCAAACGACGAAAGTTCCTGGCAAACGCCTGGAAGACCGGTCTCGGCCTGGTCGGAGTGGCCGGCGCTTGGACATCATGGGACCTCCTTCAGCCGTTGGAAGCGACCGGTTTCGGCGGCAAAGTGAAGGCCGTACCTGCTGACTCCGTCCCCGAGGCCGGTGTGGTGGAAGTGCGCGCCGCCAGGGCATATCTGGCTCGCATCAACGGCGAAGTGGTCGCGTTGAGCGAGAAGTGCCCGCATCTGGGATGCCGGGTTCCGTTCTGCGAATCATCGGATCAATTCGAGTGCCCATGCCACGGATCGGTCTTCAACCGGGCCGGCGAGTACCGGGAGGGACCGGCGCCGCGCGGCCTCGACCATTACCCGGTCGAGGTCGACGAGACGGGCGTGGTGTACATCGATACCGGCGCTCGGATCTACGGACCGGCGCCGGGACCCGAGTCAATCGATGAACCAAAGGCGGGTCCCTCCTGCACCGGTGGCGAGGCCTGACATGGGTTATCGCTACCAGAACGACGAGAACATGGACGCCAGCACCAACAGGATCATGGTTTGGGGAGCGATTCTCTTCGCTGCTTTCGTCCTCGCCTTCCCCCTGTACCGATTTGTCGAACCGGCAGCCCGCTCCGAGGCGCGAGCCCGGCAACAGGCCTCACTCGAGGCCGAAGGGATGGATCTCTTCTCCCTCAACTGCACCGCGTGCCATGGGGCCAACGGCGAGGGTGGTGTCGGTCCGGCCCTGAACTCCAAGCAGTTCCTTCAGGCCGTTACCGACAAGCAGGCCGAATTGTTCATCTCGGTGGGCGTGCCCGGATCGGCGATGGGGGCCTACTCCCAGGATTTCGGCGGGCCACTCACATCGGAACAGATCAGGGCCCTGGCCGCCTACCTCCGTTCGTTGGAGAAGGACGCTCCCGACGTCCCCAACTGGCGCAACCCCCTCGGCTAGAGGCACACGCCGACGGGCCTATAGGTCGGGGTTGCGACCCTCGAGAATGGCATTGATGGCACCGTAGAGAACGGGCTGGGTGATCTGACCCTGCACTTTGCCCCGGATGATCCCGTCGGCATCCACGAAGTAGGTTTCCGGAACTCCGAATACGCCCAGCTCCACAGTGGCCGCTGAGTGTTCGTCGGTGACGTAGCTGTAGTTGTCACTGCGCCCGAACTCGTCGAGAAATGCGATGGCGTCGGAACGTCGATCCTGATATGAGATGCCAACGAAATGCACACCCTTGTCTGCATATTCTGCAGCACCGACAGTGAGCACCGGATGTTCGGCACGACACGGGAAGCACCAGGATGCCCAGAAGTTGATCACCAGGATCTGCCCCTTGAGGTCCGAAAGCGTCAACGCTCCGTCCTGTTCCAGATAGGGAATCGTCAGCTCGGCGAGCGGTTTGCCGATCAACGGCGAATCCACGAGGCGGGGGTCGTTTCCAAAGCGCCCGGCAAACACGAAAGCCATGATGCCAACCGCCACAACGATGACGACGATCGGTAGCCAGCCGCGACGATGCCGCAGCTCAGCGGCTTCCTCGATCTCGGGCACTTCGCTCGATGGTGTTTCGCTCATGGTGTGGACCGTGCCTCAGCGAGAGTCTTTTCGAGTTCGCTGACCAGCGAGTCGGGCAGATCGGGAAGAGCGAGCGCTGCTTCTAGCTGGGGGATCGCTGCTTCGGGATCCTCGAGGCCGTACATGGTGATGAACCCGAGAAAGATCTTCGCTTCGGCGTTTTCGGGATCCACCGAGAGGCTCTGAAGCACGAAACTGTGGCCCGCCTCGGCGAGTCCGGAGGAATATGCGATCCATCCCATTCTCGCTAGTGCCTTTGTCTCTTCGGCTCCACTGGGAGCGTTGTCGAGGATGTAGAGGTAATGGTCGATGGCCGAGCCGTAATCCTTGGCACGGAAGTAACGATCAGCAAGCGCCATCCGCATTGCATTGAGGTCGGGGTTGGCGGCGACGACAGCTTCGAGCTGCTCGTTGGTGACAGTTGCCGGATCCACGGTCAGAGCGCCGGGCGCCGAAGCAGCCACCGGCTCATCTCCCCCCACATTCCGTCCGGCAATGGCGATCGCCACGGTCAACACGGCGATCAGCACGATGGCGACTGCCAACACCTGGCGTGGTGACCGACCCTTGGCGACCGAGGCCTCGACGGTCTCTCCACCTTTGGACACGGACTCTTTGGGAAGCTTGGCGAGGGCGGCATCCAGCGTCTCGAGTTCCCGCTGATACGCGGTGAGAAGGTCGGCGGAGTCTTCGACAGTGATCTCGCCCGCGGACACCTGCACGGCGAGCTCCTCGACGTCACGAGCCACCAAGGCGCGGCGTTCCGACAGCCTCCCCCGGTCCGAAGTCATCGGCGCACCGGTTTGCGCCGACGCGAGAGGATCATTTGGCTGCCACCCACGAGGGCGAGAATCGGCAGCAGCCACACCAGCAATGTCGAACCCGCGAGCGGTGGATCGAGAAGGATCCCCTCGCCGAATCGAGCCTGGAAATAGGCAATGATCTGTTGGTCGGTTTCGCCGGCGGCGACCTTCTCCCGAACCACGTCCATCATCGCCGCTGCGGTCTCGGACGGGGAGTCGATGATCGCCTCGCCCTGGCACACCGGGCACTTGATGGCTGCGCCCAGCGAAGCAACTCGATCCTCAGGTCGCGCGTCGCCCAGTACCAGGCCCACCACCACGATCGCCGCCAGGCAGACCGTGACAATCGCAGCGATGACTTTCCTAGCTCTCACCGTCAGACCCCACAGCGACCGGCTCCTCGGCGCGGGCCGGTCTTCGGGCGAACCGGGACCACAGAGCGGCCGCACCGGTCAAGAATCCACCCGCCCAGACCATCCAAATGAACGGGAACCACCACACACCCAGAGTGACCCCATCCGGACCGATGCTCTTGAGAGACAGATACAGATCTCCGCGCAGAGTCTCATAGACGGCCGGTTTGGCCACCGACTCCCGGACACCGGGAAACTGGTTGAGTCGCGGTTCTTGGATGGAGACAAGCTGCAGATTTCGACGCACCTCGATCTCCGCGCCCCGCTCTGCTCGATGCGGTTCTTCGCGTGTGAACTGGTTTACGTATTTGATGTCGTACCCGGCCACGGTCGCAGTGTCTCCGGGGGTCAGATGGACGGTCGCCTCAACGGCGAGGTTCGCCGAAAATGCGATGCCAAACGCGATCACGGCCACTCCCAGATGAGACAGTTGTCCACCCCAGTACCCCGCATCGGTACGGACCACCCGCGAAACCGCGGCAGGGAGCGAAACACGCTTCCTGTCCGAAACGGCCTTCGCAGAGACATAGAGACTGCGCAGTATGGCGACGACCACGAACGTTGCTGCCAGAATCCCGAGCAGCAAGAACGGGTTCCGGTAATTGAGAACCACCGCCACGGCCCCGCCCGCGAGCGCCACCCTGACCGGGGTCTTTATCCGCTCCCACACGATCGAGCCCCTAGCCAACCTCCATGGCGTCAGCGGACCGACACCCATAGCCAACAGGAGCCCGTAAGACAGGGGAATCGCCATACGGTCGTAGAACGGGCGTCCGACGCCGACCTGTGATCCCGTGAATGCCTCGATGAACATCGGATAGAGGGTGCCAACGAGAACGACGACGGTGAACACGGCGAGAAGGAGATTGTTGAGCAGGAAGACACCTTCGCGGCTGGCCACAGAATCGAGACGAGGCGAAGATGCCACTGCCTGAGCACGGGCCGCAAACAACCCGAACGATGCGATCAACACGACCATCAGGAACCACAAGAGCACCGGCCCGACCGCCGACTGCGAAAAACTGTGGACTGACGCGACCACGCCGGAACGGGTCAAGAAAGTCCCCAGGATCGTGAGAGCGAAGGCGGTTATCACCAACACGAAATTCCAGGACTGGAGCATCCCCCTACGCTCCTGGACGATACTGGAATGGAGGAACGCCGTGGCGATCAGCCAGGGCATGAAGGAGGCGTTCTCCACGGGATCCCACGCCCAGTAGCCACCCCACCCGAGCACCTCATAAGACCACAGGCCACCGGCGATGATCCCCACGGTGAGAAAACCCCAGGCAACCAGCGTCCATGAGCGGGTCCGCTTCAACCAACCGGCTCCGCTCATCGTCAGCATCAATGCCGACATCGCGAATGCGAACGGGACGGACATGCCCACATAACCGATGTAGAGCAGCGGCGGGTGCGCTGCCATGAGGAAGTGATTCTGCAACAGCGGATTGGGGCCGGAACCCTGCAGCGGTGCGTATGAGCTCACCCAGGGAAAGTTGCTCCCCTGGATACAGCCGATCGAGGCAGGCTCGATGCAGACACGAAAAGGGTTCGCGACCGTGAGCATCATTCCGAAGAAAAACAGAGCAATCACTCCCAGCACGGCCAAGGCGCCTGCGCCCAGCTGGTCGGGCGTCGTTGACTTCGCCATCTGCCGGTACACGGTGTAGATGAAGACGGCAAGCACGAGACCCCACAGCAAGATGCTTCCCTCGAGCGACGCCCACCCGGCCGCCACCTTGAAGAGCAGTGGCGTCACCGAGGCCGAGTTGTTGGCGATGTACTCGATCGAGAAGTCATCTCTCAGAATCCCGAATTCGAGCGCCGCCATCCCCAGGGTGGCACCGCCGAGAACTCCGAGCACGGGCAACCGGAAACGAGAAGCCGCCGCCTTGGCGCCGGCGCGCAAGCCCTGATATCCACGGCCGATGAGAACCGCTGCCGCGATCGCCGTGATCAGCACCGCAAGCATTCCGATGACGGCGGTCATGTGGGCGAACCTTCTCTCGCTTGGAGGAGTCGTGAGCGGTTGGAGCGAGCACCTGGGCTCAAGAAGGCGAGGTCGTTCGTCTGTCGCCGCACAATCGAGCAAGGATACCGGGAGCCGCTGAAAAGCCTCAATCGGGATAAACCACGCATTTTGAAACGAGAAGCTGCTCCAGGACTGAATCCCGGAGCAGCTCCGCCCCCTCGCCTTGCCGGGAGTGTGACCGTTGCTTCACCCGGAGGTACGCATCCTGGACCTGTGGCCGACAAACAATAGAGATGAATGCGAGATACATGCAATTAGTCACCGGAGTCTCGCTTACGCGAACGAGTGTGCCTCGACGTAACATGATCAGACGATGGACAACTATCGCCTTCTCGGTCAATCGGGTTGCCATGAGTGTTGAGCACTTGAAGCGCTCGCGAAGCGCAGACCAGATCATGTCGATCGCAACCCGCATGTTTTCTGAGCGACCCTACGAAAGTGTCACGGTCAGGGAGGTCGCTCTGCAGGCGAAAGTCGATGAGGCCACCATCTATCGGCTGTTTGGT
This sequence comes from Acidimicrobiia bacterium, assembly GCA_041625295.1. GTDB lineage: Bacteria > Actinomycetota > Acidimicrobiia > Spongiisociales > ZC4RG35 > JBFGRR01. The sequence goes on from JBFJTO010000046.1 coordinate 6,098, forward strand.
TCGAAAGACGGGTTGGCGGCCGGGTGCTGGAGCCGCTTTCTCGGCCCTCTCAAAGCCGCCGTCGAAGCCGACTTGACCGAACGGCTCGACCGCCCGCTGGAGATTCTCGAGCGCCACCTGAAGAGGACCGCCGAGGTTGCGGTGGAGCACCGATCGCTGACAAGTGCCTTGATGATGGCCGTGCACAGCGCCCACATTCACAACGGGCCCGCAATCAACCCGAAGGATCCTCGGGCAGTCGTGCCGCTACCTGATCTGATGATCGACGGGATCCGAATCGGACAGGCGACCGGAGCCATCCGCTCCAACATTCCCGCACAGGAACTGGCTGCATTCCTGACCAGCTCTCTGTTGGTGAGAATCATGACCCGCCCAAGAGAGTCGGCCGACGACGCGGCCGTATTCATCTGGAACCTGGTGGTTCAGGGGGCCGGCGTGCCGACGGGCGACGAGGCGCGCCAATCTCGATCTGACTCGGACTAAAGAATCGGCACTGCCCGAGTTTCAGGCGGAGGTCACCAAGCGGAACTTTTGCGGAGTGATGGGAAGGGTGAGCTCGAATAACGTCTCGTCGCCGATCCGACTGTAGGTGACATCCCCACCCATTCGCCTGGCGAGAATGCGCGACAGGTTGAGTCCCAATCCCACCGATTCGGTGTGGCCAGGAGCCTGTCCAGATGTCCAGTAGGGCTCGAAGATCAGCTCCTCCGATCCTGGGGAAACGCCCTCACCCTGGTCGAACACCCTCACGACTGCCCATCCCGAATCGGCACCGGTCTCGACGCGGATCTTTCCGGCCCCATGTCGCACAGCGTTGGAGACCAGATTGCGAATGATCTGGCGAACCCTGCCACCATCTGCCCAGGCCTCATCGCCACCGCATCCCGGAAAACTGACCTCGCGTTCGGCGAGATCGACGGTTGGCAACGCACCATCCACTTCTTCGCACAGGTGGATCGCAGTTGGAGCAACGACGAGGTCGCCAAGCTCCGCCCGGGCGGAGGCGAGCAGGTCCTCGACGATCCCGCCCATCTGGCGGCCTGTTGATGCGATCAAGCGCACCATTTCGCTGCTCTCCCCCTGCGCCATGGTGTCACCACGAGACTCGAGGAGATCGGAGAACCCCACCACCGCGGTCAGAGGCGTGCGCAGCTCGTGAGCAACCGAGGCGATCAGCCGCGTCTTGAGATCAGCAAGGTGTTGAGCCTGTCGCCGCGCATCTTCGAGATCGGTCACATCGATGAAGGCGACCAACACCCGCGAGTAGTCCGGGGACCCACTCGAAAGACTGGGCACGGTGAGGCGGGCCCGCACGTGGCGTGCACTTCCATCCGTGTGAAACACCTCCCCTTCGAGGTCGAATTCGAACGCACCGGATGCAAACGCGACCAGTAGTTGACGCGCTCCACCCGGAGTTGACTCGACCATTGTCGGCTGCGACGAGAGTGGTCCGATCATCGTCGAACGTTCCACACCGAAGAGGTCCGCCGCCGCCCGGTTTGCGCCGACAACGGTGGCACGACCGAGACCAGATGCCGCCACCTCCGGATGCTCATCGAAGAAGGAAGACAAATCGGTGACGCCTCCATCCCGCAACCCGCCTATCCAGGCCAATGCGGGGGTCACGTCTACCAGTCGCATTGCCACGGGAGACGCCTCGAACAGCCAGCGAAAGCGTTCCCTTTCAACCTCGATTGTGGTGATGTCGGTATAGGTGGACACCACTCTCGAATAGTCCGGCGTTCCGCGCACGATCGGTGCTTCCCAACCAACCTGAAACACGGATGTGCGGCCCAGGAGTGTGCCTCTCAGTTGGGTCGCTCCCCCCGACGGCGAGATCAGCAACTGGCACAGGGCTTCAGTGAGCGAGTCGGCGTCGAAGACAAGTGCCGAGCGCTCGGCAACCGAACTGCCAGGTGGTGAACTCGCTCCGCCCAGCATCTCGACCATGGCGGCATTCGAACGGGTCACCATGGACAAGCCGTTGAGCCGCACAGCTTCCTCGGGATGGGAGCGTAGATACTCAGCAATGTCGTTGACACCAGATCCGGATAGACGGTCGAACTCGGCAAAGAGCGGCCGATAGTCGTGTATCTGCGTTGGCGTCGGAGAGGCATCGAACAGGCCCAGAAAACGTTCGGCCGACTCTTCGATCGCTCGACGCGCCTCGATCTCGGCGGTGGCATCTTCCACGACTCCCCTCAACTCGCCCGTCGTTTCGATCAGGCGCACAGATATGTTGGCC
>JBFJTO010000047.1:0-8318 GCA_041625295.1 Acidimicrobiia bacterium
ACTCTGAGCACTTCGGCGATGCTGAAACAGTCGTGGACCTCGGCGAAGCGCACCTCTTCGGGTCCGATGCCTGAGCGCTCATAAGCGATCTGAGCGGTCTTTTGGGTCAGCGGCTCGAAAGTCATGCTGCTGGGCGAGGTCTCGACCTCCCCGGTTCGCAGGGCCGAAGCGGCCAGACGAATCGGCCGGGCGCCGGCAACCTTCTTCAAGAAGCGATCCGAAACCATCACCACGGCAGCCGCCCCGTCTGAGATCGGCGAGCACTCCAAGAGCTTGATGGGATCGGCGATCGGCCGTGAATCCATCACGTCCTGAAGAGACACTTCCTTGCGGAACATGGCCAGCGGATTCATGGACGCGTTTCTCTTGTTCTTGACCGCAACCAGGGCGAGTTTCTCGGGCGTCAACCCGAACTCCTCCATGTAGCGACGGGCCCTCATCGCGTAGATGCTGGGCATGGTGGCGCCCACGGCGGCCTCGGGATCGGATGGGTCGGGTGTGAGGGCGCCGGCAAAGCGGCTTGTTAGATGTTCGGTGCCGACGGCAAGCACGACGTCGTGTTCATCGGCCCGGATGGCGAGATAGCCTTCGCGGATCGCGGTCGATCCGCTGCTGCAGGCATTCTCGACGTTGGCCAGCGGAATCCCGGCCAGACCTGTTTGGGCGAGAACACGTTGACCGGTGACCATTCCCTGGAACACGTGGCCGCAGTACGCGGCTTCGATCATCTTGCCCTCGATGCCGGCGTCGGCGATTGCCAGGCGGACCGCTTCGGCGCCCAGATCGGCGGCGGTCTTGTCGGGATGCTTTCCGAACTGGGTCATCCCGATGCCGATGATGTGTACGTCTGTCACTGTGCTCTCCGGAATCTATAGCCTATCGTCCCTGCCTCGGTATCCCACTCCGCCAGCTCCATCTCGAGTTCCATTCCGATGGCAACTTCGTCTTCGGGTACATCGATCTGAGCCATCACTCGCACACCCTCGGGGAGATCCACATATCCCAGTATGTATGGGACCTTGAAAGCTGGAGTGGATTGACGCACCAGCGAGAAGGTGTACAGGACCCCCCGCTTGGAAAGGGGCACCGTCTCCAGGTTGAGGCCGTGGCATCCCGCGCATGCCTCCCTCACCGGGAAGTAATGCGCGCCGCAGTCGGCACACCGGCTGCCGACCTGATACCCGGAACCGTCTTCTTCTATGACCAGTTCACCGGGTCGAAACGAAAGGGCAGTAGTCAAAATCCAACTCCTAGATGTATGCATACAGAGCCGTCCAACCGTTCGGTCGGCTGTTGGCAGTGTCTCGCAGATGCCCGAGCATCGTCAATGATCCAGGTGCACCAATTGCCCGATGCATCGAGATCACCTGATACACGCGCACTAGGCAAATGATGCAGCCACCCGATTGACCGTGTCTCCCCACCCCTGCATGCTTGAACCAACCGTCCGTTCGGTCGGCTGACGCGTTGTAGGAGGTGAGCTTTATGGGTCTCGATCGTGACGAGCAGGCCCTTTTGCACGATTGGAACACGGTGGGAAGCCACGATGACCTTTCCGGACGTGTCTTGGAGCTCGATGACGAGACGCTTCGCGACGGACTTCAGAGCCCGTCGGTTCGCATGCCCACACTTCCAGAGAAGATCGAGATTCTCCACGCCATCGCCAACCTCGGAATCCAGGCCGCCGACATCGGGTATCCGGGTGCCTCCCAATCCGTACTCGACGATGTCGTAGGGCTCGCCAGGGAGATCGACAAAGAAGGCCTCGCCGTTGCCCCCAACTGCGCGGGACGGACAGTCCCGGCCGACATCTATCCGATCGCTGAAGCTCAGGAGCGATCGGGTGTCCCCATTGAAGCCGCTCTCTTCCTGGGCTCCTCCCCCATCCGCCAATACGTCGAAGGTTGGGACGTCGATTTCCTGCTCAAGACCACCCACGAGGCGGTACCCCTCGCTCGCAGCCTCGGGCTCGAGGTCATGTAGGTCACCGAGGACACCACCCGCGCCCGGCCCGAGGACCTCAAGCGCCTTTACACGACCGCTATCGAAGCCGGCGCACGCCGGATCTGTCTGGCCGATACCGTCGGCCACGCCACACCCTGGGGCGTCGAGAACCTGGTCACATTTGCCCGCCGCCTCGTCGATGACATCGACCCCTCGATCAAGATCGACTTCCACGGTCATCGCGACCGCGGCCTCGACATCATGAATGCGATCACCGCCTACGCAGCAGGAGCAGACCGCACCCACGGTTGCGGTCTCGGGATCGGCGAGCGCGTCGGCAACGCGCCGATGGAGGGCATCCTGATCAATCTCAAACTCCTTGGGTGGATCGACAACGATCTCACCTCACTCCCCGCCTATTGCGACGCGGTTTCCAGAGCAGTGGACGTCCCGGTGCCAACCAACTGCCCGGGAGTTGGCAAAGACGCATTCGAGACCTCGACCGGAGTCCATGCTGCGGCGGTCGTGAAAGCGATCCAGAAGGGTGACACGTGGCTGGCAAACCGGGTCTACAGCGGAGTCCCGGCCGATCAGCTCGGTCGCCGGCAAGTGATCACGGTGGGCCCGATGAGCGGGCAGGCCAACGCCAGCGCATGGCTCATGTTCCACGACATGCCCATCGATCCCGAAGTGGTGCAGGCGATCCTCGACGCCGCCAAAGCATCCAACAAGGTCCTGAAGGATGAGGAAATCTTCGCCCTCATCGGCGGGCATTGACAACCGCCATGCAAATCACGCCGACCCTGCTCTCGGGCAATGAGGCCATCGCACTGGGAGCGGTCGAGGCTGGAGTCCTGGTGGCATCCGCCTATCCGGGCACGCCCAGCACCGAGGTGCTCCAGGCCCTGTCGAGCTATCCGGAAGTCGACTCGCGCTGGGCTCCTAACGAAAAGGTGGCCCTGGACGTGGCTCTTGGAGCTTCCCTCGGCGGAGCCCGGGCCATGGCAGTCATGAAGCACGTGGGGCTCAATGTGGCCGCCGACACCTTGATGACATCGGCATACACCGGAGTGGGTGCCGGTCTGGTGATCGTCGTCGCTGACGATCCGGGCATGTTCAGCTCCCAGAATGAGCAGGACACTCGTTTCTATGCCCGATTTGCCGGCTTGCCGATCATGGAGCCGGCCAGCAGCGACGAAGCCCGCAGGTTCGTCTCGTGGGCACTCGACATCTCCGAGCAATTCGACACGCCAGTGATCCTCCGTTCCACGACCCGTGTCTCGCACAACCGCGGTGTCGTCACACCCGGAGAGAGAACCCAGCACCCGGCCACCGGCTTCGCCCGGGATGCCACCAAGTACGTGATGGTGCCCGGAAACGCGCGCAGGCGGCGACCGCTGCTTCTCGACCGAATGGAGCGCCTCGCCGAATTCATCGAGGACAGCCCGTTGACGGTGGAAACCGGCACGGATTCGTCGGTGGGGATTCTCACCGCCGGCATCGCCTATCACTACGTCCGCGAGGTTCTGCCCGATGTCCGGGTTCTGCGGCTGGGTATCTCCTATCCGATGCCAATGCGTCGGATCAGAGAATTCGCAGCGAGCGTGGATCGGCTTCTGGTCGTCGAAGAGCTCGAACCTCTCATGGAACAAGCCCTGCTGGCCGCGGGCATCCCCTGTGAGGGAAAGGCATTCTTCAACCAGGTTGGTGAGTTGGGACCCGACATGGTCAGAGACGGTTTTGCCCGGGCAGGGCTGGTGGAACCACGGGTTGTGCCCGCCCCTCCACCACCGACGGTCAACCGCCCGCCGGTTCTATGCGCCGGATGCCCGCACACGGCGCCTTTCGTGGCTCTGAGACGCCTCGGAGCCGTCGTGAGCGGCGACATCGGCTGTTACACATTGGCGGCCCTGGAGCCGCTTTCGGCCATGGACACATGCGTCGCGATGGGAAGTTCGATCGGCATGGCGGCGGGGATGTCCGCCTCCGGTGGCATCGCCGAACCGGTGGTGGCAACGATCGGGGACTCAACGTTCCTCCACGGCGGAATACCAGGCTTGATGGACGCCGTGTACAACAAGTCCAACATCACTGTGGTCATCCTCGACAACGGCACCACAGCCATGACGGGCGGCCAGGACCATCCCGGAACCGGTTTCACTCTCAAACATGAGGAGGCGAGCCCGGTAGACCTCGTCGGACTGTGCCGGGCGCTGGGTGTCGAAGATGTCTCCGTTGTCGATCCCTACGACATCGCCGCCACCGAAAAGGTCCTCCAGGACGCGATGGCCCACGTGGGTCCGTCGGTAGTGATCACCAACCGTCCCTGTGTTCAGGCGCCGGTCAAGATCTGGGATTGGCCGTTCGTTGTCGATGCCGCTTCGTGCACGGCCTGCCAGCTGTGCATGAACCTCGGGTGCCCCGCAATCAGCTGGACCGACGACTTCTTCGAGGGCAGGCGCAAGGTCACGATCGAGGCGGCGGCATGCACGGGGTGCACTCTGTGCGCCCAGGTGTGCGCCCCCCACGCCATCACGCTCGTCGAGGAGTGGCGAGGCAAGACCCGTGTCTGACGCCAAGAGCCTCCTTCTTGCCGGAGTCGGCGGGCAGGGCACCGTCCTTGCCAGTTCCATTCTCGCCGAAGCTCTGCTTCGGTCCGGTTTCGACGTCAAACAAAGCGAAGTGCATGGCATGGCCCAGCGGGGCGGTTCGGTGGTCAGCCATGTTCGCTACGGAACCGAAGTCGCTTCACCAACGATCCCCCTCGGAGGCGCCGACGTCCTGGTGGGGTTCGAATGGGCAGAGACACTTCGCTGGCTTCCTTATGTGAACAGGGGCGGATCGGTGATCGCCGACGTCCGCAGAATCATGCCTCCGATGGCTTTGAGAGACCGGACCAACTGGGTCACGCCCTATCCCCCGGTTCTGGTCGAATCCGTCAAAGACCAGGTTCGTCAGGCGCGCACGATCGATGCCCGATCGGTGGCCGAGTCGGTCGGGAACTCCAAGGCAGCAAACAGCGTCATGTTGGGAGCGTTGTCGCTGCTCATCGACGTACCCGAGCCCACATGGGAAGCTGCGCTCCGAAACTGGGTTCCCCGGGGAACCGAGGAACTCAACGTGAAGGCGTTCTACGCCGGCAGAGACGCTCCCGCTCCTCTCAGCGTCCGGCCCGAGGCCCTAGCGGCCGGGAGTGCACGGCGTTCGGCCCCTGTGATCGAAATCGACACAAGCTGGTGCAAGGGGTGCGACATCTGCGTCCGGGTATGCCCCGAATACTCCTTGGATCTGGATTCGGGCGCCCGCGTCTTCGCCTCCCAACCCCAGGCATGCACGGGATGCCGTCTCTGCGAACTTCTCTGCCCGGACTTTGCGATCACCATTCACGACACTCCCGAAAAGAGAGGCGAACGGATGCTGGAGGGACTCTCATGACCAGGCTGATCCAAGGTAATCAGGCCTGCGCTCTCGGCGCCATCGCAGCCGGGTGCCGTTTCTTCGGCGGGTACCCGATAACCCCCTCGTCTGAGATAGCTGAGTCGATGGCTCGCCTCCTTCCACAGAACGACGGCGTGTTCGTGCAGATGGAAGACGAAATCGCCTCGCTTGCCTCGGTGATCGGCGCCTCTCTGGGCGGCGTCAAAGCCATGACCGCCACCAGCGGTCCCGGATTCTCCTTGATGCAGGAACACATCGGGTATGCGGCCATGGCCGAGGTCCCGTGCGTGATCATCGACGTCATGAGGGGTGGACCGTCCACCGGCCTCCCAACGTCGCCATCCCAAGGCGACGTCATGCAGGTGCGATGGGGAACCCACGGCGATCGGCCCTGCATCGCTCTGGCACCCCACTCGGTGAAGGAGGTGTTCGATCTCACGGTCGAGGCCTTCAACCTTTCCGAGCGTTATCGCACGCCCGTCGTCGTCGTTTACGACGAGGTTGTGGGCCACCTCCGCGAAGGCGTGGATCTGCCGGCCACAGTGCCCACTATCGACCGCTCCAAACCAGAACCGGGTCTCGACCCTTATCTCCCCAAAGCCGTCTCCGAAGGTGTCGTTGCCCCCCTCGCCGCCTTCGGAGACGGTTACCGCTTTCATGTCACCGGTCTCACGCACGACGAACGCGGCTTTCCAACCACCGACCCGACCAGGGCAGGTGCGCTGGCCTCACGCCTGCAGAACAAGGTCGACGGGAGCTTCGTCGATATGGTCGAGAGCTTCATGCTCGATGACGCCGACGTGGCCATCTTTGCCTACGGCATCGTGGCCAGGGCGGCAAAGGAGGCTATTCGACTCGCTCGCAGTGAAGGCATCAAGGTGGGACTTCTCAGACCGATTGCGCTGTGGCCATTCCCGACATCATCGGTCCATTCGGTGGCAGCGCAGGTGGACCGGATCGTGGTTGCCGAGCTCAATCTGGGACAGATGATCGGCGAAGTGGAGCGAGCCTCGGGCGGACTGGCCCAGATCACCGGCCTTCACAAGGCCGACGGATCCCCGATCTCACCGCAGAGCCTGCTCGAGGCGATCACGAATCGGATCGAGGTTGCCTCATGACCGATGTCCGTAAGTATCTGCGCGAATGGGCGATGCCCACCGTTCTATGTCCGGGTTGCGCACATGGAACCGTCCTCCACGCGTTTCTAGATGCAGTCGACGAGATGCAACTCGACACCGACAAACTTGCGATGGTGGCCGGGATCGGATGCAGCAGCAGACTCATCGGGTACGTCGACATGTGCACCCTGCACACCACCCACGGTCGCGCGCCCGCCTTCGCTACCGGTCTCAAGCTCGCCAGACCTGATCTCGAAGTCGTCGTCATCACCGGGGACGGCGACGGTCTCGCCATCGGGGGAAACCACCTGATTCACGCCGCTCGACGCAACATCGACATGACAGTCCTCCTCTTCAACAACGGCATCTACGGGATGACAGGCGGCCAGGTCGCCCCGACCACTGCTCTCGGAGCAAAAGGGACAACGGCTCCATTCGGCTCGTCGGAGGCTCCGTTCGACCCATGCAAGCTCATGACCGGAGCCGGAGCATCGTTTGTCGCCCGTGCCCTTGCCTCCAAACCACAGGTCCTCAAGTCGGTGATCGTCGAAGCGGTCACACACACCGGTTTTTCGTTCGTGGAAGTGATGACCACATGCCCGACCTATTACGGCCGCTACAACGGCATCGGGGGTGGATCCGAGATGCTCGCCTGGCTGAACCGACAGGACGACTCGGTTGCGATCGCCCTCGCCGACAAACGCAGCGTCGATCACATCTCGATACCGCCGATCATGACCGGCCTTCCAACCGGAGTTCTCCACCGGGAGGAGAGGCGGGTCTTCACCGGAAGAGTGTCGGCGTGAGCAGCCGCCTCGACATCCGCCTCGCGGGTTCCGGTGGCCAGGGTGTGGCGACTGCAGGCAAGATCCTTGCCGAGGCGGCGCTCATCTCGGGCAGATACGCAGCCTTCTCCCAGGTCTACGGGCCCGAATCTCGCGGTGGCGCCAGCCGATCCGACGTGGTCATCAGCGAAACAGAGATCAGCTTCCCCTTGACCCACCACCTCGACGCTCTGATCGTTCTCAGCCCTGAAGCGGCCACGAAGTTCGCCTCGATGCTCGACAACGGCGTGAACGTGATATTCGATGAAAGCGCATCGGATGAGGGCCTGCCGATCGTGGATGTTTCCCGGCGCTTGACGGGCGGCATAATGGCCACAGGGGTCGTCGCCCTGGGAGTGCTCGAATCCCTTTCGCAAGTCGTCGGAGTGGATGCGCTTGAGAAGGGGGTCGCGGCGGTGGTACCCGGCGGGCATCTAGCCGCCAATCTTCGGGCATTGGCAGCGGGAATCGAATTGGGAGCCAGCCGATGAGGACGACCGTGGAGGGGGCCCACACCAGGGAGAGGATCCTTCGCTCCGCCGCGAGATTGTTTCGCGAGAAAGGCGTCAACGGGACCAGCATGCAGGACCTGGCCAGTGCAGTCGGCGTGACCAAGTCGAGTCTCTATCACCACTTCGAGAGCAAACAAGCGCTGTTGTCTGAAATCCTCGAACTCACCGTCAATCGAGTCGATCCCATTCTTCGCAAAGTCGCCGGATCTGACCTGACAGCCACCGAGAGACTGCGCAGCGCGGTGGAGACCCACATCATCGAATTGATACGGGACCAGGACAATCTCGCCTGTTTCGTGGAGCAGGGGCGGTATCTGGAACCGGCGTACATGGATTCCTACATCTCCAAACGCGATGCCTACGAGCGGTCTTTCCGCGACATCATCGCCCAGGGAGTCGGAACCGGAGAGTTCCGAGAGGTCGACGTGCGGCTGGCTTCGATGGCGATCCTGGGAATGTGCAACTGGATGATCCACTGGTAC
>JBFJTO010000048.1:0-8315 GCA_041625295.1 Acidimicrobiia bacterium
AGTAGAGGGAGACCGGATCAGGATGGTCTTCTTCGGCGATCTCGAACTGGTGCAATGCCGAATCGATGCGTCCCAGCCGTCGGTTTGCCTCTCCGACCAGGTGTTCGGCCTGGGCCCGATCGGCTCCGGCGCCCAATGAGGCCGCCTTTTCGAACTCGGCGCGAGCTTCCCTGAAGCGGCCCAGGAAGAGCAGGGCACTTCCAATCGATCTATGGATGGACGAGATTCCCGGGTCTCCCAGCGCAAGCGCAGCTCGATAGGAGGAGAGTGCCTCGGTCGCGGCAAAGACGCGGCTAGCGAGGTCTCCGGCACGCACATACCAGTCCGCCGCCTGCGTGTGCTGGCCGCCATCTCGGTAGTGCTGGGCTATCGCTGTGGCCAGGCCGGCGTCATCGGATGCCCGCGGTTGTGCTCGCAGCGCGGCGGCAGCACGCCGATGGAGGAGGCGGCGGCGAATCAGGTTCGACGAGTCGTAGACAAGAGCCTCGAGGCTGTCTAGGGCGAAATCGAGCATGCCATCCGGTGCAACTCGCAGAAGTCTTCTCGCTATCAGCACTTCCACGGAATCGATGACCTCTTCCTCGCTCCGTCCACTGGTATCCCTCAATAGGTCGAATTCACAGTTCCCATTGAGAACCGCAGCCGCGGTCAGGACTTGGCGCGCCAGATCGCTGAGATCCGCGAGCCGGGACTCCATGTAGCGCTTGACCCCGGCGGAGAGCTCTTCGCGGGGACCGGACTCGAGCGCCTCAGCCACCAAAGCAGGAATCCCTCCTGTTCGTTTGATGACGTTGATCGCATCGCCGCTGCGGGCAATTATCTGCGGCACGGTTATCGGTTCGAGCGTGATCTCGGTGTGACCCGATCCCGCCGTCTCGTCGATCAAACCATCGAGACTGCGATCCTCGGTCGGTCGGTGAGCTACCACCAACATCAGTCCACTTCCGGACACCCGATTGGCCAGGAAGCTGAGAAACCCCACCGAGGTCGAATCGGCGAAGTGGGCGTCATCGATGATGATCGCTGGTGAGATCGACGTGAGGATCTTGAACAGAGCGTCATAGAGTCGGGTCTCGCCAAACCCCACTTTGGCCGCAACCGGTTTTTCATCGATGAGAGCGGGATAGAGCACCGCCGCATCCTTGAGCGCCCATTCGGGCACTTGTCCTTTGGCCAGTGCCCACCGCGAATTCGCTGTCAGCGAGGCGAGCATTTGGGAAACGACACCGTAGGGAAGCGTGCGTTCGGCCCGGTAGCCACGCGCCGAAACAACAGGAATGCCCACTCGGGACGCCTCCGATCTGAGCTCGTCGAGGAGCCGGGTCTTCCCCAGCCAGGCGTCGCCGACGACCCGGATCACCTTGCCGCCACCTCGATTGCCGAGTGAGCCGAGCAGCGTCGCCAGCTCTGTCTCACGATCGATCATGTTGGGGAGAACGGCCGGCGCCTCAGTGGCGGCGACCACCCTCTGGCGCACACCAGGCGCTCTGGGCAGGTCATCGTCGAGAATGGCCTCATGGAGTTCGGTGGTCTCGTCGAGTGGGGACACACCCAACTCCTGGTCGAGGACAACCACGCACCGCCGATAAGCGTTCGTGGCACCTGCCCGGTCTCCAGCCCACGCGTGAAGAAGCATGAGCTGGCGATAGGCGGGTTCGCGGAGGGGATCCAGTGCAAGCCAGGAGTTGGCGGCGCCGATTGCCGATTGATAGTCCCCCCGCATCGTGAATGCTGCCGACAGCAGTTCCATAGCCCGGCCCGTCTCGCTACGGAACCTCTCCGCTGTGAGCCTGGTCCAGTCCTCAAACCCAGCGGCATCGCGCAGGGAGAATCCCTGCATGAAATCACCCCGATACAGGGAGGTGGCTCGCCGAAGGACGGGAATGCACTCGCCGCACACGTCGGCTTTCCCGTGGTCGTGTGTCCGGACCTCGTTCAACGCCGACGAGAACGCCTGGGTATCGGCCCTCGTCTGATCGGTGAGTCGGAGTTGCTGTCGGTCGGACTCGACAACGTCGGCACCCATCGCGCTTCGCAAAGCGGAAAGGGTTCGTCGCAGGGTGGCCCTGGCCTGGGACTCGCCCGACTCTGGCCACAGCAAAGCGGCCAGCGTGTCCCTCCTCGTCGGACCTTCGACCGTCAGGTAAGCGAGCAGGGCACTCGCCTTCCTGGTGTCGGCCGCGACCGGTTGGCCGTCCACGCTGAATATGGGTGTTCCCAGGATCTTGATGTCAAGCATCGGCAGGGCACATTAGACAGCGAGGCACCGTTACGACGAAGCCAACATCCGCACCATCGGAATGGCATGCCTGGCCCCCTGAAGAGACCGGGACGCTCCGTAACCATTTCGGAACGCCCCGGTAGATAATGACACCATGACAAAAGCCGTATCGAAACTCGTGTGGATCCTGGCTGCCGGCGTCTTGGCGGGAACCGGATATTCGTTGTTCAACGGTTTCGACCGCGGCAACGGGTTGGTTGACACAGCCGCTGCGTTGGCGTGGCTCGTATTCCCGGTGGCCTTCGCAGTCACGGCGGCCTTCATCGTTTCCCGCCAACCCACCAACGCGGTTGGATGGCTCTTGATGATCCCCGCCGTCTCGAGCGTGGCAGCCTCGATTGTCACACAGGCACTGGCGTCCATCACCACTGCCCCGGCAAACGTGAGCCTGTGGCTGGTAGCGGCGCTGGCCTTTGATAACTTCGGGTGGATTCTCTTCATCTATCCCGTCTTCCATCTGCTGCTGGTATTCCCCTCGGGAGGGCTCCTCGGAAAGCCCTGGCGATCGGTCGCGGCTCTGGAGGTGGCGATGGTGACAACGATGATCACCCTCTCCGTCTTCGGGACGCCAACCGGCCCGTTCGACGAGAGCTGGAAGGTGGAGAATCCGATCGGCTTCCTATCGACCACGATCTTCAATTCCGGACTTTTCACTGTGATGTGGACAGCCGGACTGGTCTTGATAACGGTCGCAGGCGTGACCTCGATGACCAAGCGATTCCGGCACGCCCAGACGGTCGAGCGTCAACAGATCAAGTGGCTCTTCTACGCAGTGACCATGTTCGGAGTGGTGTACACGTTGGCGGCGATATTCAGCGACTTCAGCACCGGAGGCGTCTTCGACCTCTTGCTTCCGATCACTCTGATCAACATCGCGGTCGCGATTGCCATAGCAGTGCTCCGATACCGGCTCTTCGAGATCGACCGGGTCATCTCGCGCACAGTTGGCTACGCGGTGGTCGTGGCTTTACTGGCCCTGGTATACGCCGCCGGGGCGGTGTGGTTACCCTCGAGGCTGACCGGTGAGTCCCCCCTCTTCGTTGCCGGTTCGACGCTCGCCGCGGCGGCGCTCTTCAATCCTCTCCGTAGGCGGGTCCTTCATGCAGTGGACCGTCGTTTCTACCGGGCTCGTTACAACGCCGAGAAGGTGATCGAGGAGTTTGCCGTGCATCTGCGGAGCCAAACGGATGTCCACAGTCTGACCCGGGACTGGGTGGCGGTCGTCACGGAAACCATGCAACCCTCTTCGGTTGGCGTGTGGCTGAACAATGGGGGCGGCGGAGATCCGACGAATCCAAAGCCTGCGATGACCGCCCCACGCCGCCGTGACGAGTCGTAACGATGTCGGAACGGTTTCTCGATACAAAAGCACCATGGCCTCGTTGATGCGCAGATCAAACAGACGTACCTCAAATCCCAAGCCGCCAGGTCCGGCCGCTCAGCGCTGGACGGCCGACCAAATGGCCATTCCCGACAACGACCCACTCCACGCCTATCTGGCGACGGTGGGAACTCCGGTCGCGTTGGCAGACCTGAAACTGATGTCGCCGACCCTTGACCGGCTGCGAAACCTGGGCGTGGAGAACATCATCCCCCTCGTCGGCAACGCCGAGCTTCTAGGCGCCCTCTACCTGGGGCCACGGCTCTCCGATCAGCCCTACTCGAGCGATGACAGGAAACTGCTGAGCACACTCGCGGCCCAAGTCGCTCCGGCGATGCACGTGGCGCAGCTCGTGCAGGAACAGCAGTTGGAGGCCAAGGAGAGGGAACGGATCCACCAGGAGCTCGAGGTGGCAGCCTTGATCCAGCACACCTTGCTTCCAAAGCAGCTGCCCAGGACCGACGGCTGGGCCGTCGATGCCTTTTATCGTCCCGCTCGATCCGTGGGCGGAGACTTCTACGACTTCATCGATCTTGGCAACGGAAATCTGGGGGTCACAATTGGAGATGTCACCGACAAGGGAGTGCCCGCTGCGCTGGTCATGGCGACCTGTCGATCGATGCTCCGGGCTGCTGCTACCCGACACGACCATCCCGGTGATGTCCTCATCGATGTGAATGAAATGCTGGTCGACGAGATCCCACCGGCGATGTTCGTCACATGCCTGTACGCGATCATCGACACCCGCACGGGCGAGATGACCATCGCCAATGCCGGGCAGAATCTCCCCTACGTCCGTACGGGGACCGGCGTCATCGAACTTCGCGCCACCGGCATGCCGTTGGGCTTGATGAAGGGCATGACCTATGAAGAGCGCCGCTACCAATTCGTCGACGGCGATGTGATGGTCCTCACCTCCGACGGCATCACCGAGGCCCACGATGTCGACGGCGAAATGTACGGATTCCCCCGACTTCTCGGACGGGTAGCCGCCCGGCCTGATGATGGCAACGTGGTCGGCGCTTTGGTCGCCGACGTCGAAAAGCACACCGGCTCAGGAGCCGAACAGGAGGACGACATAACCATCGTGGTCGTAAAACGAACCACGTCGGCCCGCGACGCCGCCCGGGCATTCGAGAACGCACCTCCCGACCCATCAACCCAACTTGCGAGCTTCACAGTCGCATCCGTGGAAGGCAATGAGCGCACCGCGATCGACCTAGTCATCGATGCTGTGAGCAGTGTGGGTCTGACCGCGGTCCAGCTCGACCGGCTCAAGACAGCCGTCGGCGAAACCGTGATGAACGCCATCGAACACGGTAACGACTATCGCGAGGACCTCGACGTTACGGTCGAGGTCGCTTCCACCGATACCGACCTCTCGATCAGAGTCACGGATCACGGCGGCAACAAGAAAGTAGCGGCCTCCGACTCTCCCGATATCGAGGCCAAGCTCGCCGGAGACCAGACGCCGCGGGGGTGGGGACTGTTCCTCATCGAGAAGATGGTCGACGAACTACGCACCACGACGCTCGACGGTCTTCGAACCGTCGAGCTGATCATCAACATCGGAAAGGAGCCGGATGATGCCCGGTGACGTCTTTTTCGCAGAGGTCGACAAGACCGGATCCGACACCGTCGTCGAGATTCACGGCGACATCAATCGAGCCGCACAGGCGGGATTGGCGGCCGCATACGACCAGGCCGAAGACGGCCCGGGAAGGTTGGTGTTGGACTTCGAAGACGCCCAATACATCAACTCCACAGGCATCGCCTTGATCGTCGGCCTGCTCGCCAGGGCCCGCGCATCCGAAAGGAAAGTTGCTGCGTTCGGATTGACCCATCACTACCGGGAATTGTTTCAGATCACCCGGCTCTCAGATTTCATGACCATTTACGAAGACCAAAATGCGGCCACGGCTGCGAACGACTAGGAAAGAGGAGCTATGCCGACTGCAAAGCTGACATTGACGGTTCGCGGCGCCGGCGACGGCATCGCCGCCATCGATATCGTGGGCGAAATCACGTCCTTTGCCGAAGCCGAGATCACCAAGGCTCACGAGGAGGCCTCATCCGAACACCCTCGAGCAGTCATTCTCAACTTCTGCGACCTCGACTACATGAACAGCGGAGGGATAGGTGTCCTGGTAACGACTCTGATCAGGGCTCAGCGGTTTGGACACAGGTTGCTGGCTTTCGGGCTTTCCGATCACTACCAGCAGATCTTCTCACTCACCCGTCTCGATGAGGCGATCGGGATCTTTGAAGACGAGGCCGCTGCTGTGGCTTCTCTGGCGTAGCGACCGATCCCAGTCAGCGAGAGGCCGCGACCGCGGCGTAGAACCCACACATCCCGTGGACGCCGGCACCTGGCGGGGTTGCCGATGAGCACAGATACAGACCTTCACCGATCTTGTACGGGCTCGTGGATCCCAGCTTGAGCACCTTCTTCAGACCGAACCCTCCCCCGGCTATGTCACCTTTGACGTAGTTCGGGTTGTGAGCTTCGAAGGCGGCCGTGTCCATGGTGTGCCTGGCGAGAATCCGATCCCTGAACCCGGGGGCGAATCTCTCCACCTGGCGTTCGATAGCGTCGGTCATGTCTCGATCCGATCCCGAAGGAACATGGCAGTACGCCCATGCGGTGTGCTTTCCCTCCGGAGCGCGTGTGGGATCGAATGGAGATTGTTGAGCAAACAAGACGAAGGGGCGCTCAGGATGTCTTCCCGCATGAACCTCGTCCTCAGATGCCATCACCTCTTCGTACCCGCCACCTACGTGAACGGTGGCCGCTGACGCGCTGAGGTCATCAGCCCACGGCGCAGGACCGTCGAGCGCCCAATCGACTTTGAAGACACCCGGTCCGACGTTTCGGCCCGACGCCCGATGGCGGGACCAGGATCCCACCCGGTCGCCGCCCATCGAAACAGCAGCCTCGGGCATCACGTCGAGAAGGTAGATCGGGGACGGGGGCAAACCCTCGAGGGTCGTCACCTTCTGGCCCGTCTCCAAGGAACCACCACCATCGGTGATGACCTTCGCCAGCGCGTCGGCGATACGCTGCGACCCTCCCTTGACCAACGGCCAACCATACGCATGCGCCGTCACCGTGAAAAGCAGGGCCACACCCCCCGTCAATGGCGATGAAAAGGGAGCGATGGCATGAGCTGCCATGCCCGACAAGACGGCACGGGCCTCTTCGGTTTCGAATCCGTTGATGATCGTCGATGCAGGAAGCGCGCCCCGCGTCGCCATCCGGATGAAGGAACCGGGATTGCGCGGCACGAGATGCATCGGTCCCACGAAATCCTCTATCAACTCGTCCGCACTGCTCACCAAAGGTCCAATCACGCGCTCGTAACGATCGCGATCGGGACCGAAGCCGGCTGCTGTTGCGGCAACGTCGCGGAAGATCGCGGTCGATCGGCCGCCGTCGAGCGGATGAGAAACCGGGATGTCGGAATGAATCCACTCGACGTCCAAACCGATCTCTCTGAAAAACGGAGAGGCGATCCCGAGCGGATGAATCGCGGAGCAGACATCGTGGAGAAAGCCGGGAAGCGTCAGTTCCTCGGTTCGGACACCACCGCCGAGAATATCGGCCTGTTCGAGGACGAGAACGCGGTTCCCGAGGCGCGTGAGATAGGCAGCAGCGGCAAGTCCGTTGGGACCCGCGCCAACCACAACGGCGTCGTACTCGGGCACCGGGCCATTGTTGCCGAATCATCGTTACGAAACCGTGATCGTTTCCAGGCAGTGGGTCACCGGCTTTCGTACCGGTTCCGGAACGGTCGTCAGATAAGAATGGACTCGGAAAGGAAGGAAGACATGTCGGAACCACGCAACGCTGACAACTGGGCAAAGCCCGTCAAGCAGTTCCATGTCGGAGATGTGGCCCCGGGAGCAGCCAAAGGCAACGTCGAAGGTCGCAGGCCCACAGGCCCACTTCAGGGCTTTGGACAGCTGTGGCAGAAGGTCTATGAGGTGCCTGTTCCCAACGCCACGCCGGAGCAGGTCATTGCCACTTGGAAGGCGAACTTCGGCGAGTTCTGGCCTTCGTACAGCAAGTTCTATGCGCCGGCGGGTGGCATCAGCCCCGGCGAAGTCGCGGTGATCGGCGGCGGTAAGGGTCCTGCCAAGGTGACGACCGGTGTCAGGGTGATCTACGCCGACGACCGGTCATGGTCGTACATGACTCCCGAAGGACACCCATGGGCGGCGATCATCACTTTCAGTTCCCACGAGGGCGCCGAAGAGGGAACATCGGTTGCCAAGGTCCACCTGCTGGTTCGCGCCAACGATCCCCTGTACGAAGTGAGCTTCAAGCTGTACACGAGCCGTCTCGAAGACAAGATCTGGACCCACACGCTTGGCCAGGTGGCTACCCATTTCGGGGCCGCCGATCCTCACGTCGAGATGAGATCCGAACTCGTGGACAAGAAGCGGCAGTGGTCGGAAGTGAAGAACATCTGGAAAAATTCGGCAATCCGGACACTTCTCAGACAAGACCGGAGGTCCTGACCTCACAGGTGTTTCGAGGCCTCCCGCCTGGTCAGGCCCGAAAACTCGTTGGTTTCCAGGAGGTGTCTGACTGCATCCGGATTCGTCCGGGCGTAGTCGCGCAGCGCCCACCCGATCGCTTTACGAATGAAG
>JBFJTO010000049.1:0-8102 GCA_041625295.1 Acidimicrobiia bacterium
GGGGCAGGCCGGCTGTTGGACGTGCACCGTTACCTGAGGGCCGCCCTATGGCGTCTGGAGAGAGTCGCCGAAAACCCTGACCGCGATCGATCTCGCATGGAAAAGGTCCTGGTGCTGGAAGGCCGTCATGATGAACTGGTGGAGACGCTCCCGCCCTCAGACGGTCTGGCCGCGATCGGATGGCAGCTTCAGGAGCTCAGGGTCAATCTGTTCGCACAGGGCATCGGTACTCGCGGAAGCGTGAGCGTCAAGCGGGTTCTCTCGGCCCTTTCAGAAGTCGCCATCCACGGCTGAAGATCGACTGGCAGTCGAAAACCGGCCCGGTACGGTTGCGTCATGGAAGACAGGGCGCGCTTTCGAAACCCGCTCGCGCGGGTGGCCTTCGTCGTGCTCGGTCTGCTTGCCCTGGGTCTGGGGATCACCGGTTTCATCGTCCCCGGGCTTCCTGGCACGGTCTTTCTCCTGATAGCAGCCTGGATGTTCTCGCTCTCGAATGAACGTCTCTACAACTGGATGCTCACAAACCGATGGTTCGGGTCGACGCTTGCCGACTACCGCGCCGGCCTGGGCATGCCCCGGAAGATCAAGATCATCGCGATCAGTTCGATGACCGTGGTCGTCCCGCTGTCAGTCACCTTCGGGCTGCACGAGTTGTGGCTGCGATTGCTGGTTGCCGGGCTCGGCATCTTCGGTGTCGCTTTCGTCGCTACCCGCCCGACGCGGGAGCTGGTCGAGGCCGAGCGCTGAGTTGCCCGGAGAGCACCGAGTGTGACCGTTCGCGTTCGTGACGTCGCCGTTCCGACAGAGCACGGTGGATGGAGTTTTGTTTTCGAACCGGTGCTGCTCGGCCTCATCGTCGCTTGGAGTGGTGCCGGTGTGGCTCTGGGACTTTGCGCCATGTTGGCTCTCCTGGCCCGGACGCCGCTCAAGCTGGCCCTCGGCGATCGGTGGAGGCGTCGCCGACTGGCGCGCACCGTGGTTGCGGAAAAGGTGGCCGCCGGTTACCTGGCGCTTCTTCTGGCATCGCTTGTAGTCGCATTCGGCCTCGCAGAAGCGCCCTTCTGGCCTCCCCTCGCAGCGGCAGCGCCACTGGTGGGGTTGGAATTCTGGTTCGACATTCGCAGTCGCAGCCGCCGCCTCGCCGCTGAGATGGCAGGAACGATCGGGATCGGCTCCGTTGCGGCCGCCATCGTTCTGGCCGCTGGCGGGAACTGGACGGCGGCGGCGGCGGTGTGGCTGGTGGCGGGGTGCCGGGCCGTGGCCACCGTGCCGTTCGTTCGTCTGCAACTTCGCAGGGCCAAGGGCCAGGCCCACAGCGTGGTTCGCGCCGACGCCGCTCAGCTTCTCGCCGTGGTTGCTGCTGCGTCGGGAGGGGTTGGTGGCGTACTTCCCTGGACGGCGGTTGGAGCCGTTGGCGCGCTCACCGCAATTCATGTCGTCCTCAGCCGGCTCCCAGTTCCACGCACCGCGATGCTCGGAGCGCAACAGGTTGTCCTGGGTCTGGCCCTCGTGGTGACCGCCGGTCTGGCGATCGCCGCTCCCTGAGCCTGGTCTAGATGCCCAGATAGGCCTCACGGACAGCGGGGTTGTTCTCGATCTCGGATGAGGGGCCGTGGAAGTCGACCTTGCCCTCGCTCACCACGTATGCGTAATCGCTCACTTTCAGGGCCATGCGCACGTTCTGCTCGACCAGCAGGATGGTGGTTCCGTCGTCGCGCTGTAGCCGCCGCAAGGCCTGGAACAAATCCAGCGTGAGCACCGGCGCCAGGCCAAGCGAAAGCTCGTCGATAAACAGGATCTTTGGTTCGGACATGATGCCGCGAGCCACCGCGAGCATCTGCTGTTCGCCGCCGCTCATCGTGCCTGCGCTCTGCTTGGCGCGCTCTTTGAGACGGGGGAAGATCTCGAACACCTTGTCGAGATTGCCATTCATGTGGGCCCGGCTGCGCTTTGGTGTGGCACCCATCTCGAGGTTCTCTTTCACGGTCATGTCGCCGAAGAGTTGGCGTCCTTCAGGTACCAGAACCAGGCCGAGCTCGGCCTTGGTGTATGGCCGGAGCCGGGAAACGTCTTGACCCTCGAATGTGACCCTTCCCTGCCAGGGGAGGATCTGGCCGACGACAGTGCGGAGGAAGGTGGTCTTTCCGGCCCCGTTCGACCCAACCAGCGCGGTCAGCTTTCCCTGTGTCACTTCGACATTCATGCCCCAAAGAATCTGGAGTTCGGCATATCCCGAGGTGACATCCTGGACTTCGAGCAGCGGCATCAGGACCTGCCCTCCTCGAGGATCTGCGCGGCAAGATCCTCGTCGCCCAGGTAGGCCTCGATGACCTTGGGGTCTTGCGAGACCACATCGGGGAGACCGTCGGCGATCATCTCTCCGTAATTGAGAACGATGATCCGGTCGGAGAGGTTCATGATGGCGTGCATGATGTGCTCGATCATGATGATGGTGATGCCGCGGTCCCTGATCTGACGGATGGTCTCGATCATCAGGCCCACCTCCGTGACATTCAGCCCGGCGAGAACCTCGTCGAGAAGGAGCAGATGCGGGTTGGCGGCCAGGGCCCGCGCCAATTCCAGGCGTTTCTTCTGTGCCACGTTCAGCGACCCGGCCAGCATGCCCGCGCGTTCTCTCAGACCTACGAATTCGATGACGTCCGCGGCGGCCCTTGAAGCGGCCCGGAGAGACAGGTCTTCACGCCCGTAACACGCTCCCACCGTGACGTTCTCGCGTACGGTGAGATCGTTGAGCGGTCTGACGATCTGGTGGGTGCGGGCCATTCCCCGGTGGGCGATCTCGAAGGTCTTGTGTGCGGTGATGTCCTGGTCCCGGAACACGACTCGACCCTCGGTCGGGGCATAGACGCCGTTGATGCAGTTGAAAAGAGTGGTCTTACCGGCGCCGTTGGGGCCGATGAGTCCGAGAATCTCCCCACCTTCGAGCTGGAATGACACATTGCCGACAGCGACCAGTCCGCCAAATTTCTTGGTGACGTTCTCGACCTGAAGGATCATTGGAGCACCTCCCTCAAGCGGGGGAATCGCTTCCGAAGCCAGCCCACAGACCCGAGCGGGATGAAGAGGATGATCAGCAACAGCAACACGCCGGCCACAGCAAGCTGAATGTCCTTGAACACCGAGCTGGTGAGGAGGGCCTTGCGGAGCTCCTGATAGAGGCCGCCGCCGAGAATGGGTCCGAGCACGGTGCCAAAGCCGCCCAGCATCACCATTACGATCAATTCGATCGACTGGTGAAGACGAAATGCGTCCCCAGGCTCGATGTTCCCGTTCTTGAAGAAGAACAACATGCCGATCAATCCCGGAAAGACTGCCGAGAGGACATACGCCCAGGTCTTTGCGCTCGGAGCCCGCACGCCCATCACCTCGGCGGCATCCTCGTCCTCGCGAATCGCCATCAAGCCGAGGCCGAACTTGGAGCGTTTGACGTAGAAAGAGGTGACTACCACGGCCAGTGCGATCGCGGCCAGGACCCAGTAGACCAGCCACAGGGCCGTGGATGCGCCACCGTATTCTTTGTAGATACTGAATTTCATGGTCATTCCCACGGGGCCCCCGAGGGCGGGAACGTTGTTCACGAACGCGCGCAGAGCCTCATTGACGCCGATCGTTGCCAGGGCGAAATAGGCGCCCCGTAGCCGCAGGATCGACTTCCCGAGCAAGAACGCGAGAAGCGCGGCGGCGAGTCCTCCTGCCAGCATCGAAAACCACAGGTTCCAGCCGAGCTCGGTGAGTGTGTAGAAGCCCGTGTACCCGCCGATGCCGAAGAACACGATGTGTCCAAACGACACGTACCCCGTGTAACCGAGAAGGATGTTCAGGCTCGATGCCAGCGCGATCGCCATCAGGATCGTGAACATCGCCTCCCGGGTGCTGGCCTTCCCGGTCACGAGCGGGACAGCTGCCAAAACCAGGACCACGATCCCTGAGAGGAGAAGTCCGTATGAACGTTTCATCACTTCTCCTTCTTTCCGAACAGACCTTGTGGCATCACCATCAAGATCACGATGAAGAGGCCGAACTCGAGAACCGGTACCCAGGTTGTCTTCATGAACACGGGCACCAGCCCCTCGATGAGGCCGAGAATGAGACCGCCGACCAGGGCGCCAAGCGGGTTGCCGAGTCCACCCAGAACGACGATGACGAAGCTCTTCAATTCGTAGGTTCCACCGGCGAGGATGTTGATGGGAAGAATGGTGGCGATGAGGCTGCCTGCGGTGACCGCCAGCATGGTTCCGATGCCAAAAGCGAGGGCAAGAATGCGGGTTGAAGGGATGCCCATCAATTCCGCGGCCTGACGGTTGTTGGCCACGGCGCGGATGTATTTGCCGGATCTCGTCCTGTACAGATACGCGTACAGCAGTGCGGTGACCGCCATTGCGATGGCCGCAGCAGCGAGACGGGTGCCGGTCACAGTTATCGGACCGCTGTCGAGGGATGGGAGTGAGAAGTCCACGTTGTATGCCGACGTCGAGAGAATCGCCGTCCCGATTCCGATGATCATCAGATTGACCGAGAAGGTCGACAGCAGGCTGGAAAGCGGTGGGGCGTCGATGACGCGATGTACGGCGACGAAGTACACGAGGACGCCGACTCCGAGGCCGGCAATGGCAACGAGGATGAGAGCCAGGTATGGGTTCATCCCGAAGATCGTGAACATCTCATAGACGCCGAACATGCCGATGGCGATGAGTGGTCCGTGTGCGAGATTGATGACGTCCATCACTCCGAAGATCAGAGTGAGGCCCATGGCGGCAACGCCATAGACGAACCCGATGAGCAGTCCATCGACCGCCGAGGCGATGAGAACGTCAAAGCTCATTCAGGTCTCCAGGGTAGGTGCCTCCCGCGGCCCCGCGGCCGCGGGAGGCAGTTCGGTTTGGTGTTACGACCCGAGCGGGTAGATGGGTGCGGCGGTGGCGCCGCTGGCGGGCCAAACGATCTGCTTCGCCAGACCACTTGCGCCGTTCTGCCACTGGACCACGACCATGTCGTGGCCAAGCTGCAGACCATGGCTCTCTGCGCTGGTGTCGAACTTCATGTAGCCGTAGAACGTCATCAGATCGGTGGCGTCGAGGGCTGCCTTGATGGCGTCCGCATCGATCGAACCGGCGGTCTCGATGGCGTGCTGGAGCAGGAGTCCGGCCGCGTACCCACCCGCAGAGTGGTACGAAGGCTCTTCCCCGTACGCAGCCTGATACTCGGCGATGAAGTCTTCGCCGGAGAGTCCGATCCAGTCGGCCCCTGCAGCGGCCGCTGAAGACTCATCGAACTTCACAGCAGGTTCCCACTGGCTGGGTCCACTGACACCGAGAGCAGCGTCACCGAGTTCGGAGAACGTCGGCTCGGGCGGGGCAACGAGCAGCGAGACGAATTTGACCGGGACCTTCTTTTCAAACAGCTGGCGGGCAAACGCCGAACCATCCTGGAAGTGGCCGCCGCCGAGGATGGCGTCGGGTCCGGCGGCTTCGATCTTGTTGATGAAGGCGCTGAAGTCCTGGGTCTCGGGGTCGTAACCTTCGTAGAGAACGACTTCGAAGCCGTTGGCTTCGGCATATGCCTTGGCTGCTTCGGCCACGCCGGTCGAGAAGCTCGAATTCTCATAGATGAATGCGATCTTCTTCGCTGCGGGGTCGAGGCTGGCGAGCTCATCGATCGAGCTGGTCAGATATCGGCTCGAAGGGGTGTACACCTGATACACGCCTGTGTATCCCTGCTGGTAGGCAGAGTCGGATGCGGCACCGGTGGTGATCATCACCTTGCCGTATTGCTCCGCGATGACAGCCGCGGCGGCGGTGAGGCCGCTGGAGTACGGGGAGATGAGGAAGTCGGCATCGTCATCGGTGGCGAGTTTGGTGTACAGCTCCTGGACCCGGTCCTTGTTGGACTCGTCGTCGTAGGTGACGGCCGTGAAGTTGATGATCGTGCCGTCGGCGAGAGTGATTCCACCGGCATCGTTGACATCCTTCATCCACAGGCTCAGGCCATTGTCCTGGCGGGTGGATTCGGTGTTGTACTTGCCTGTGATCGAGGTCGTGAAGCCGATCTTCACGGTCTCGGTCATTGCCGGTGCGGCGGTGGTTACGGGTGCGGCTGTGGTACCGGGTGCGGCCGTTGTCGCTGTAGCGGCAGTGGTCTCGGTCGTGGCTGGCTCCGTGCCTCCGCCGCAAGCGGCGAGAACGAAAGCCATGACCGCGAGCACCGACGTCCACATGTATGTGCGTCTCACGGATTCTCCTTACGAAGAGAACCCGATACGAGTATCGGGTTCCGTCTTGGTTTCATGTTCTGTCGGAGCGGGGTGCCGAGGGCGTTGGATTCCCTTTGTCCAGGATGCTCTTGTTTCGAGATAGCCATCGATATCCCTTCCGACCTGACAGCTAGAACCTAGCGCTCATTTCCGCTGGCGAACAATCGCTTGTTTGTGACATGACGTCGGCAAGCCGCACGGGTGGCGGCACGAACGATCTAGCCTCGCCGCATGAAGGTTCTCGTGACCGGCGCCAGCGGTTACATCGGCGGGCGCCTGGTTCCCTGGTTGCTCAAAGAGGGGTTCGAGGTACGGTGTCTCGCCCGCGATCCGGCTCGTCTCGACCAGGACCCATGGCGTCCGGAGGTGGAGGTCATCCGAGGGGATGCGCTGGATCTCCCCTCGCTCGCTCCCGCCCTGGCGGGCTGCGATTTCGCCTTCTATCTGATCCACTCGATGGACGGCGGATCCGATTTCGGGGACAGGGACAGAACGGCGGCGGGGAACTTTCAGCAAGCGGCCGACGCAGCCGGGCTTCGCAGGGTCGTGTACCTAGGTGGGCTGGGACGGAATGGCCTGTCTGATCACCTGGCCAGCCGACAGGAGGTGGGAGAGATCCTGGCCAGGGGCGCGACGCCGGTGACCGAATTCCGGGCCGCGGTCATCATCGGTTCCGGCTCGGTCTCATTCGAGATGCTCCGCTATCTGACCGAAGTGCTTCCGGTGATGGTGACACCAAAGTGGGTGCGCACAAGATGCCAACCGATCGCAGTGCGCAACGTGCTCGAGATCCTCGCCCACAGCCTCGACCCGGATGACGTTGGTTCGCACGTCTTTGAGATCGGAGGACCCGATCGTCTCTCCTACGAGGAGATGATGAAGGTCTACGCCGAGGAAGCAGGGCTGCGGAGGCGGTTCATCATGCCGGTCCCGGTTCTGTCCCCGCGGCTCTCGAGTCGCTGGATCGGTCTGGTGACGCCGCTTCCGCTGGGTGTCGCGAGACCATTGGTCGAGAGTTTGCGGGTCGAGGTGGTGGTAGCCGACAACTCGGTTGCCGAGCAGCTGGCCATCTCTCTGATCCCGTATCGAGAAGCGGTTCAGCGTGCGTTGCACCGTCTCGAGAATCTCGAGGTGGCGAGCCGTTGGTCCGACGCAGCCGAGACCCCGGCCCGGGCTCTGCCCGGCGACCCTATCTGGTCTGGCGGAACGATGAGAGTGTCCCAGGTTCAGGTGCACGCCGCGGCTCGACCCGAGGATCTCTATTGGGCATTTGCCCGGATCGGCGGCGACGTCGGTTACTACACGCTCAATTGGCTGTGGTCGTTGAGGGGCTTCGTCGACTCGCTCTTGGCCGGTGTCGGTTTGAGTCGGGGGCGGCGCCACCCCGAGGAAGTCCGGCTGGGGGAGTCGGTCGACTTCTGGAGGGTGGCCGCGATGGAACCCGGTCGCATGCTCCAGCTCTATGCCGAGATGAAGCTGCCCGGGCATGCGTGGCTGGTTTTCGAAACCTGGGCGGTCCCCGACGGCGCGGAGTTGCGCCAGACAGCCCATTTTGCGCCGAAAGGACTCCTGGGCCGTCTCTACTGGATGATCCTGGTTCCCTTCCATGCCGCCATTTTCGGCAGAATGGCGCGTAGGATCGTCGCCGTGGCAGAGACCCGCGTTCAGGACGCGGAGGTGTGACGGCGATGCAGATCCCCAGGCCTTCCGAAGCAGACAAGAAGGGGTTCCTCGATCTCGTTCCCGATTCTCCCGGAGTCGTCACCAAGCCCATGTTTGGAAACCTGGCAGCCTTCGTCAACGGGAACATGTTCATGGGTCTGTTTGGTGA
>JBFJTO010000050.1:0-8096 GCA_041625295.1 Acidimicrobiia bacterium
CTCGGCCAGCTCCTCGGCGGCAAACCAAGGGGTGACAACCCTCGCGTGGTCTGAGACGGCAGACAGCGCAGTGTCGGGTATCCGACGACGCACGGCGTACCGGGCGCCGTTCGGGCTCCATGTTGACGTTCGAGCGTTGTACAGTTCATAATGCGAACTGGTTGCAACAAGGAACCCGAGATGCACGTACCCGATGGATTCATCAACGCCGCCACCTCGGCAGGCGCCATCGGGGTCGTCTACGTGCCCCACCGTTCCGAAGTCGGCGGTGTTCTCGCCGAACTGTGTCGCCCCGGGGACATGGTCGTGACGATGGGAGCCGGGGACATAACGACGGTTCCCCTCGAGCTGATCGCCGAGCTGAGCGCATGAACTCTCTTGACGGCCTCGGTGTCAGCAGACAGGTCTCTCTGGCCGGGCTGACCACCTACAAGCTCGGCGGACCGGCCGCCTGGTTTGCCGATGTCGATGACCGGAAAGCCCTGGAGGACCTCGGTGCCGCCGCGGCCGCCGACGGCGTGTCCGTGTTCGTCCTCGGGCGCGGCAGCAACGTCGTCGTCTCCGATCGCGGCTTTTCCGGACTGGTCATCCGGCTGGGAGGAGAGTTTGCGGCCATCGAGCACGCCGCTGAGTTCACGGTGGCAGGTGGGGCAGTTCCCTTGCCTGCGCTGGCCCGGTCGGCAGTGGGCGTGGGTCGCCTGGGACTCGAGTTCTTTGTGGGTATCCCCGGTTCGGTCGGAGGAGCGGTTCGCCAGAATGCAGGCTGCTTCGGCTCCGAGACGCGGGACTGGCTGGTTTCTGCCGACATCTTCGACATCGACTCCGGCACCTGGATGGTCAAAGATCCCGACTCTCTTGCGATGAGCTACCGCCACTCCGACGTGCAGGCCCGCCAGGTGGTCTCGGCCGCTCGGTTTCGCTTCGTCGATGGCGACGTCGCAAAGGGTGAGATGAGAATCCGCGAGATCACCCGGTGGCGAAAGGACAACCAACCGGGGGGAACCCTCAACGCCGGGAGTGTCTTCAAGAATCCTCCCGGCGACTCCGCGGGAAGGCTCATCGATGTTGCCGGACTCAAGGGCCACGCAGTGGGATCCGTGAGGGTGTCACCAAAACACGCCAACTTCTTCGAGGCCGGCCCGGGAGCGAGCGCAACCGAACTCCACACTCTCGTCGCCGAGGTGCGCCGCAGAGTGGCCGATTTTGCCGGAGTCGTGCTCGAACCGGAAATCCAGTTCATTGGCGAGTTCTGAGATGGACCGGCGGTTCGCCGATCGTCGCCGTGAAGTGGGAGAAAGCCACGCCAAGAGCGGTCTGGTCCGCTCGCTGGGCTTGTTGGGGGTACTCTCTGTGGTCGCCTTCGTGGTCTGGCTTCTGCATTCTCCATACTTCTCGGTGTCCGAAGTGAGGGTTGAAGGAGAGGCGAGAAGCGCTGCCGGGGAACTGGCACGAAATGCAGGCGCCGAGGTGGGGCGTCCCATGATTCTCGTCAACGCCGATGCCGTGACCGCGGCAATCCTCACCGACCCCTGGGTGGCCGACGCCGTGACCGAGAGACATTGGCCTCACCTGATCCTGATCGACGTGACCGAAAGAGTGCCTGCCGCCTGGGTTCTCACGGGGGGATTCTGGAACCTGGTGAGCGTCGACGGAAACGTTCTGAAGACTGCGACCGGTCCCGAAGGGGAGGAGCGTCCGATCATCAATGGCGGTGCCGGACTCGACGACTCGGTGGTGCTGGCCGCGGTGAGGTTTGCCGATGCACTCAGAAAAGACCTGGCCGTTGGTGCGGTTCTCGCCGTCGCCGACGGGCAGATAACCGCGGTCGTGATGGATTACCAGGTACGGGTGGGTGGCCCCGAGGACGTCGAGGTGAAGGCGAAAGCGTTGGCAGCGGTGCTCGACACCGATCCAGAACCGGGTTCTGTGATAACGGTCATCGCGCCCACACGGCCAGCCGTGGCACCACCGACAACCCAACCTTGAACCAAGCTAAGGCTAGACCTCTAGTTAAAGGTTAGTACTTTGGGGTTTACGGGGGGAGGTGAGATGTGTAAAGCTCTAGTCGAGCTGTAATTTCTCGAGGGAGATGCGATGAGTGCCAGGGCAAAAGTCAGCGGCGGATATCTCGCCGTGATCAAGGTGATAGGTGTTGGCGGCGGAGGTGTCAATGCCGTCAACCGGATGATCGAAGCGGGGGTCCGCGGGGTCGAGTTCGTTGCTCTCAACACTGACGCGCAGGCCCTGCTCATGTCCGACGCCGATGTCAAGATCGACATCGGACGCGACATCACACGGGGTCTGGGAGCCGGGGCCAACCCGGAGATCGGGCGCGCTGCTGCCGAGGCTCACCGCAAGGAACTCGAGGAGGTCCTCAAGGGCTCCGACATGGTGTTCATCACAGCCGGTGAAGGCGGCGGCACCGGCACCGGGGGCGCACCCATCGTGGCCGAGGTCGCCAAGAGTCTCGGTGCACTGACTGTTGGCGTGGTCACCCGGCCCTTTGGTTTCGAAGGTCGGCGCAGATCTGCTCATGCCGAGGAGGGAATCCAGTCGCTCCGCGACGCTGTGGACACGCTGATCGTGATCCCCAACGACCGCCTTCTCGAGGTCGGCGATCCCAAGGCCCCGATGACCGAGACGTTCCGACTGGCCGACGAGGTGCTCACCAGTGGCGTCGCCGGTATAACCGGGATCATCACCACTCCCGGTCTCATCAACGTGGACTTCGCCGATGTCAAGACGATCATGGCGGATGCCGGCACCGCGGTGATGGGTATCGGACGGGCGACGGGCGACGAGCGGGGAACGCAGGCCGCTCAGCGGGCGATCTCGTCACCGCTTCTCGAGACGTCGATGGAAGGTGCCCGCGGAGTGCTCCTCTCGGTTGCCGGCCCGCCCTCGATGACTCTGCTCGAAGCCACCAATGCAGCCAAGGTCGTGGCAGATCATGCCGACGACGATGCTGACATCATCTTTGGTGCACTCGTTGATGAGTCGCTGGGCGAGGAGATCAGGGTCACCGTTATCGCCGCCGGCTTCGATCGCCGGGGCCGCAGGATGACAGAGGGGTCGGGATCCTCTGCAGATGTGGAGATTCCCGCCTTCGTGCAGAGGTGATCGTCCCGGTTCCCGGTGCTGCTTTCACGGCAGCATCAGACGGGGACGCACGAGAAGAAGGCGCGGTGCGGATCGGTTTGTCGGCACACATCGGGGTTTCACCGGAGTGGGCCACGGTCCATCAAGTGCATGGATCCCGGGTGGTCGAGGCCCGCGCTCCTGGTGAGATCGGCGATGCAGACGCAATCTTCACAACGATCCCCGAGCTGCCGTTGGCCGTGTTCACCGCCGACTGCGCAGGGGTCGTGTTGATCGGCAGATCTGGTGTCGGGGTTGCCCATGCAGGATGGCGGGGTGCGGCCGCGGGAGTAGTGGCCGCACTGGTCGCAAAGATGGCAAGCGCCGGACTCGAGCCAGTGGCCGCCGTGATCGGACCCACGATCGGACCCTGCTGCTTCGAGGTGGGTTCCGAAGTAGCCGCCAGGTTTCCGGGTCGGGTCTCCTCCACCGAGTGGGGCACGACTTCGATAGATCTGTGGGGAGTCGTCACTGATCAGCTCGTCGGTCTCGAGGTGACCGACATGCGACACTGCACACGTCACGAGGCCGACACGTTCTCTCACCGCCGCGATGGCACACTCAAACGAATGGCTGCCATCGGCTGGATTCCCGCGTGAGCCTGGAGTCGGTCACAGAGCGAGTGGCCCGAGCGTGCTCGCGGGCCGGTCGAAGTGTCGATGACGTCACGCTTGTGGCGGTGACCAAGGGCCGATCGGCCGACCAGGTGATGACCCTCTATGACGCCGGCCATCGGGACTTCGGAGAAAACCGTGCCCAGGAACTCGACAGCAAAATCGGGATGGTTCCCGGCGACGCCCGATGGCATTTCGTCGGCCCACTGCAAACAAACAAGGTGCGCCTGGTCAGGCCGGCGGTGGTGCTGCTGCACTCATTGGATCGTTTGAAACTGGGAGAGGCTTGGATGAAGGGCCCTGGAGTTCCGCCGGGGGCGTTGCTCCAGGTGAATGTTGGCGGGGAGCTGCAGAAGCTTGGCGTTGACCCCGGGCAGGCCGAGACCGTTGCGGAGCAGCTGGTGACCTTGGGGGTGCCGCTCGAGGGAGTCATGACCATCCCGCCTGCCGACCCGGGCGCGGCGCGGGGATTTTTTTCCGCTCTACGCTCGGTCCGCGATCGTCTGGCGGCTCGGTGGCCCGGGTGCACTGGCCTTTCAATGGGTATGACCGACGACTTCGAGGCTGCGATCGAAGAGGGAGCAACCTACATTCGCGTGGGACGGGCTATCTTTGAGGCTTGAACGGGGATTGAGACACCAATGGCTTCACTTTTTTCCAAAGCAATGCTCTACCTGGGACTGACCGAGGAGGAATCGGATCAGGGCAGGGAACGTCTGGCTCACGAATTCGAGGATCCGCCTTATGCCTCCCAGGTACCGGCAGAATCGTTGCAGGGCCGGCGCATCGAGCCACCCGCGACCGCGGCCTGGAACACCGCGATGCGCCCGGACTTCGGGGGCATCGGCGTGGTTCGATCCTCGCGTTCGGGAGCGCAAGCCGACATCCTCGTGGTCGAGGAGTTCGCCGACGCCAAGATTCTCGCCGATCGGGTACGTGACCGGGTTCCCGTGGTCCTCGATTTCCGACGGGTCGAGGCGGACTTGCTCCGGCGCGTCATCGATTTCTCCTCGGGTCTCATCTACGCACTCGACGGGACCATGTCCCGGGTGGGCGAAGGTCTCGTGTTGGTGTTGCCTCCCGGTGTTGACCTGAGCGAATCCGAGAAGCGGCGTCTCGCGTCTCTCGGCGCCTACGAGATCGACGGTTGATCTGACATGGCGCTGATCGGCACGCTGCTTTATCTGTATTCGCTCGCCGTGCTCGCCTGGATAATCCTCAGCTGGATCAGGGTGTCGTCGGTGCACCCTCTTGGCAAAGTGCAGTCGGCTCTCGACAAGATCATCCTTCCTGTCATCACCCCGATCCGAAAGGTGATACCGCCTCTGCGCCTGGGCGGGGCCATGCTCGACCTGTCGCCGATCGTGCTTCTCATCGCCATCGGACTGATCCGGGGCCTCGTCCGCTGATGTTCCTTGGTGAGGCCGTGCCCGGCTCGTAAGCTGGCGGCACCCTCTGGAAGACAAGGTATGGCTCTGAATCCCATCGATGTGCAGCAGAAGACATTCGGGACGGCCCTTCGCGGCTACGACCTCGATGAAGTCGATGATTTTCTCGACTCGGTAGTCACTGCTCTCAAGGACTTTGAGAGCCAGTTGGCCGAGGCTCGCGAGCGTGTCACCGAACTCGAGTCCGAACTGGCCGACAAAGGTGACTCCGAAGGTGTGATCGCCCGGGCCCTGCTCGCCGCCCAGCGATCGGCGGACACGATTCTCAAGGATGCCAAAGCCGACGCCGCGAAGGCGCTCAAGGACGCCAAGTCCGAGGCCGACCAGATGCTCGAAAGCGCTCGCGGCCGGGCCGGCGAGCTTGCGGCCGAACGCAAGGTCGAGGAGAAGCAGCTTCGCGCCGAGATCGCGGCAACCAGAGACAAGACCGCCGCGCTGAAAGCAAAGCTCAATGCGCTTCAGGACGAGATCTCAGTCGGCCTGGGAACTCTCACCGAAAAGGTTGAAGAGGTTGAGGCCGAGGTCGATGCCGACGAACCCGAGATGGTTGACGAGGAGCCCGAACTCGCGGACGGTCTCGAGATGGTCGACGAGGAACCTGAGATGGTGGAAGAGGAATCGGCTGAGGCCGACGAGGATGCCGACGAAGACGCGCCGGCTTTGGACGACCTGGACGAGGATGGCGACGACGAGGACTTAGCGGACCTCGCCGACGAAGAAGGCTCCTACGACTCCGACACCGGTGAGGTACCGGTGCGCCCATGGGAGCGCAGCTAAGCCTCCAAACCCTTGAGCAGGAATTGTTTGTCGCCCCCGATATGGGGAGTGGCTAGATCTTCCCGACTGCCAGGCCCACCGGCTTTTCGGCCACTTCACCGTCAATGGCCAATGCCAGGTCGAGCGTGATCGACTCGGCGAGGACTTCACCGGCGAGATATTCGGTCCACTCCGCGAACGCCATGGCGACCGGCTCAGACTGCGAGTTCCAGCGCAGCGTGATCCGATCGGTCACGTCGAGCCCTGCGTCTTTGCGGAGTTGCTGGATCTTGCTGACCAGGTCCCGGGCCAGGCCCTCGACCTCGAGATCAGGCGTGAGCCGGGTGTCGAGGACGACGGCGATCGCTCCGTTGGCCTCCACGACCGTGCCCTCGAGCGGTAGCCGGGAAACGATCACGTCGTCGTGGGTCAGATCTTCGCCGGCCACGCGAAGGGTCTCCCCATCGAGGAGTTGCTGCACATGGGCCGAATCCAGAGCGGCCACCGCCCCGGCGACCGCCTTCACCTTGGGTCCCAAGCGGGGGCCGAGGCGCTTGAAGTCTGCCTTCGCGGAGAGTTCGACCAAGCCGGCGTCATCGGCACGCACGGCCACAGCTTTGACGTTGAGCTCCTCCATGATCAGTTCCTGGTGATCGTGGACCGCATGCCGGGCGGCGTCGTCGTGGGTGAGCACTGTTGCAGTCCCCAGCGGCTGGCGCACCCTCAGGTTGTGCTGCTTTCGAAGTGAGTGCCCGAGCTGAACAACCTGGCGTACTGCCGCCATCGCCGCCTCGAGGTCCGCGTCGATGAGCGCACTGTCGGCCTCAGGGAAATCGCAATGATGAACCGACCGGGGAGCAGAGTCGTCAAGCGACGCCACCAGATCCTGATAGATCCGCTCGGTCATGAAGGGAAGCACCGGGGCCAGCACTTTCGAGAAGGTCGTGAGCACCTCGTAGAGGGTGGCGAACGCCGAGACCTTGTCGATGTCATCGGCGGTACGGGTCCGCCAGAACCGCCGCCGCGATCGGCGCACGTACCAGTTGGTGAGGTCGTCGATGAACCCGAGAGTCGGGGGAATAACGTCGTAGAGGTAGTAGCCCTCCATCTTCTCGTTCACCGATGCGATCAGGCTCTGCAGTGAAGAGAGAATCCAGCGATCGAGTTCCGAACGGCTCGACGGTTCGGGAGCCCGGTCGAGGTCGGCCAAGGTGATCCCGT
Organism: Acidimicrobiia bacterium; assembly: GCA_041625295.1. Classification (GTDB taxonomy): domain Bacteria; phylum Actinomycetota; class Acidimicrobiia; order Spongiisociales; family ZC4RG35; genus JBFGRR01. The sequence goes on from JBFJTO010000050.1 coordinate 7,178, forward strand.
CCGCCTCGGCGTAGGTGGTGAAGAACGAGTAGGCGTTCCAGAGGGGCAAAAGAACCGAACGGACCACATCACGGACGCCCTCTTTGGTGAAGCGGAGCGGTTCAGCCCTCAGCACCGGTGAGTTGATCAGGAAGGCGCGGAGGGCGTCTGCGCCGAACTCGTCGAAGACCTCGTTTGGGTCTGGGTAGTTGCGAAGGCTCTTCGACATCTTGCGGCCGTCCTCGGCCAGGATCATGCCGTTGACCACGCAGTTGCGGAACGGGGGCTCTGCGAAGAGGGCAGTGGCAAGCACGTGGAGCGTGTAGAACCATCCCCGGGTCTGGTCGAGACCTTCGGCGATGAACTGGGCCGGGAAGGTGGCTTCGAACCGCTCTTTGTTCTCGAACGGGTAGTGAAGCTGGGCGTAGGGCATCGAACCCGATTCGAACCAACAGTCGAGCACTTCGGGCACCCGGGTCATGGTGCCTCCACAGCGATCACACGGCCACGTGATCGGATCGACGACGTGCTTGTGGAGGTCGTCGGGTCGTATCCCCGAGCGTTGCTCGATCTCATCCACCGACCCGATGCACTCGGTCTCGTCGCATTGGTCGCACTCCCAGACGGGGATGCATGAACCCCAATAGCGGTTGCGGCTGATTGCCCAGTCGCGGGCGCCTTCCAACCAGTTGCCAAATCGCTTTCCACCCACGAAGTCGGGCACCCAGTGGATGTCATCGTTGAGTTCGGCGGCGGTGTCTTTGAACGACTCCACTTTCACGAACCATGTGGGAATCGCCTTGTAGATCAGCGGCGTATCGGTGCGGTAACAGAACGGATAGGAGTGTCGGATCCGTTCGTTTCGAACCAGGATCCCGCTCTCTTTGAGCATCGCTACCAGAATCGGGTCGGCCTCTTTGATGTTCATACCGGCGACCTC
>JBFJTO010000051.1:0-8066 GCA_041625295.1 Acidimicrobiia bacterium
GAAATAGGCAGCAACTTCAACTGTGCGGCCATGAGCCAGATCATCACGAGGGCGAACCATGGGTAGAAGACGGTGTAGAGGCCGACGCCGCCCAGTGTCACGGCCATCTCGCCTTTCTTGCCTCGTCGCCATGCCAGATACTTGCCTGCAACGAAGCCGGCCCAGTAGTAGGTGACCAGCGCCGAGAGGAAGAGAACGATGGTGCGCGGGAGTCGTTCTTTGATGATGTCGGTCACCGATCGCGGATATTGGTTGAAGGAAACGCCGAAGTCGCCTTTGAAGAAGGCAACCACGTAGTCGCGGAATTGAATCAGGATCGGCTTGTCGAGGCCGAGGCGCTGGATGGCGATCAGGCGGGCTTGGGGAGGAATGTTGGGGTTGCCGGCGAACTTCTGGGCGACGATGTCACCGGGCAGCGAGTACAACAGGAACCAGGTCACGGTCAAGAAGACCAGGAAAAGGAAGATCATCTGTAGCACACGTCGTGTCAGGTACTTGGCCATCGCTCTCCCTTCACCCGTCGCGGAACGCGAGGCCGAGCGCTAGATCGGTCCGAGCGTCCGGCATCATAGTGGTCACGCGGCCCTGCCGCCCGACCAAGAGAGGAGGAGCCCCCGAAGGGGCTCCTCCCTGTCTCTCGAGTTGGTAGATATCAGGATGACTTTGCGCTCGCCGGCACGCCGCCGAAGTTCTGCAGACCGTCGAGGACGGTCGTGAACGGGAACTCCAGACTGTTGCGATAGGCCTCGATGATCGGTGTTGCGAAGAGAACCACATATGGGAGGTCTTCGCTGATCATCGCATCGCCCTGGAACACCAGGTCACGAGCTTCCGACAGCGTCTTGGCACGATCGAACTGGGCCGAAAGGGCATCGAACTCCGGGTTGTTGTAACCGGGGGTGTTGAAACCACCGTTACGGGAGTCCTGTGCCGAGTCGAAGAACAGGAAGACATGATCCGGGAAGATGCCGAGGCCCCAACCCAGGATGTACATGTCCCAATCCATGACCGCGTCGCCTTCGGCGAACACCTTGTCGACGATCACGGAGAAGCCGGTGGGCTCTGCCGTGAGCGGGATGCCAAGGTCGGCGGCCCATTCTTCGATGAACAGCGAGTAGGTGGCGCGCAACGGGTCGTAACCCGGACCCGGGGCGTAGAGCGTCAGGGGCTGGACGACGGTGCCGTCGGGACCCTTCATGCCTTCACCCTTGGGAAGCACGTCACGGTTGTCATCGCTCCAAGCAGGGTCGACTGTCCATGTCCATCCAGCATCCTTGAGGATCTGAACGGCGGACTCGAATCGCTCCTTCTCGCCCTGGCCATCGCACATTGCGGTCAGGCCCGGGTTGTACCAGAACGCGTTGCCCGGAGGCACAAGGCTGTTGGTTGCGATTGCCGCCCCACCCAGCACCGTGTTGGCCATGAACTCCTTGTCGATTCGGCAGGCAAGCGCCTGACGGAAGGACTTCTCACTCATGGGGAACTTGCGGGTGTTGTACGCCAGATAGCGGAAACCATTCGACTGGTTCACGATGACGTTCAGGTCGGGAGCCGCCAGCACGAGCTGTTGGAGACCGCGCTGCAGACCGAGCGGGTTGAGGAGGTAATCCACCTCACCGTCGGTCAATGCGAGAACAGCCGAGTTCTGGTCGCTGTACAGCGAGTAGACCACCTCGGAGGCAAATGGGCCCTCTGTGTAGTCGGCCACCAGGTCCTGGGTCTTGTCGCCCGATCCGTAGGTCTCGGTCACGCCGTTGCGGGTGTACTCGACCGTACCGGTGTCATAGACCGTGTAGTGGGAACCGGCGTCCCAATAGTTTTCGATGGCTTCGTTGCGCCAGAAGGCACCCGGCTCGCGCTGGGCGATCCTGAACGCCGACCCGTTGGGTCCGTCGATACCAGAATTGGTATAGAAGGTCTCCGCATCGGGTGCCGCATCAGCCAGTGGACCCCAGAAATGCTCCGGATAGATGGGCGCCGTGCCGACCGAGAACGGCCAGACGGACAGACCCACGTCGAAGTTGAAGGTGATCTTGACGGTGAAGTCATCGATTGCCTCAACTGCGACGATTCCATCGCCGCCGTCTAGCGAGATCGGCCAGACGTCCGGGAAGTTTCCACCCAAGCCGCCGTACTTGACGACGGTGTTGTAGGTGAACAGGACGTCATTGGCATCGACGATCTCGCCGTCGCTCCAAGTGATGTCCTTGTTCAGGTTCACGGTCACGGAGAAGTTGTCTCCGTCGGCCACTACTGCAGGCGGAGAGTCATCCGCTGCCAAGACCGGTATCAGCGTGTAGGACGGGGGTTGATACGTGTAGAGCGACGGCATGCCCGGATTCACATAGCTCGTCCAGACGTCGTTCTCCGTATCGATCGCCGCCCACGGGTTGTCTGTGGTCGGATCGCTGAAGATGGCGATGTTGTAGCTGAAGCCCGGGGGTGCCGGAGCTTCCGTCGTCGTCGTGGTTGCCGGCGCCTTGGTCGTGGTGGTTTCGCCACCAGCGGCCGTCGTTACGGTCGTTTCGCTCTGGCAGGCTGCTGCCACCATTGCGAACACGGCGAGGAGCACTACGAATCGCCACTTCGTGAGAATGTTTCTCACCAGTTGGTCCTCCATTTTCTCCAAATACATGGGACTTCGACGCGAATAACGCGCCCAGCCACCGTCAGGCAGCATAGGGACTCGCGCCAGACCGTCGCAACCAATCTTGGTTAGTTGTTGAATCCGGATTCAACTTCGCGACGCCCTGCCGGCATCTCCTCGGATCATCCCGAGTTGTCGCTGTGCGTCAGGCTCGCACCTCCTGACGCATGAAGTAGATGAAGGAGAGAGCGAAGGCGATCCCGATCATCGCAATCAGGGCGACGACTTCGGCCCAGACCACGCTCATGCTCTGCCCGATCGACAGTTTGGAGAGAATCGCCCTGTCGACCGAGGAAGTTGTCACGAGCCCGACAGCCCGTTGGGTCGGATCGAGCAGCACCGTTGACGCGTCCTGGAAGAGAGTCAGTGGCGAGAAGCGGGAGATCATCACCTCCGCCTTGAGAGCGCTACCCGGATCACTCGGGTTTGCAAAGAACCGGGACATGCCACCGAACAGGAACTGACCGAAAACAGTCAGCAGCAGCCACACGCTCGAAGTCGCCAGTGCGGCAGTTGCCGTCTTCTTCACGAGGATGCCCATGAGCAGCGCGAATGCGAGCCACGTGCCGCTGTACGCAACAGCCGTGGCCGTCCAAAGGGCCAGGCGAATGACCTCGTCGAACGATGGCACCACCCCCACACGGAAGATCCCGATTCCGGAGACGAGCAGCACCAGGGAACCGAGCATCAGGGCGATGACCGAAAGCCCCGCAACGAATTTCCCGATGATCACCTCGTCGCGATGAATGGGGTGAGACAAGACCCGGGCGAGTGTCCCTTGGGATCTCTCGCTTCCGATCGCATCGAACCCGAACATGATCCCGAGCAGAGGTGCAAAGAACGCAACGAATACGACGAACGGGAACGGCATAGGAGTGGAAGTGATGGTGAACAGCTTCAGGAACAGAGCGGGAACTTCCTGAGCCTGAGGCGCGACCGATCGGATCCCCGACGACGCCGCATAGACCGCCCCAGCGGCCACAACCCCGAGCATGGCGATCAGGATTCCAAACCGAGCCGACGTGAGGTAATCCCCCAGCTCTTTTCGGGCAACGATCCGCCAGCCGCCACGACGGCGCATCACTTGCTGTTCATGGGATGGAATCGTGTCAAGCATCTGCGTCGACCTTCTCGAAGTAATGCCGATACGCAATGTCGAGATCAGCCGCCAAGCGTTTGATCGTCGTCACGTCCAAGTGCTCATCCACGAGTGTTCTTGCCAGGCGGGCGGTCGACCCCCTCTCCACGGTTACCTCCCAGATCCCCGGTATCCGCGTTTTCGAGGTGGCACTGATCCATGCTTCGGGAGCCAATATCGACGACAGGTCCACGGTCGATCCGACCCCGACCTCCACGATCTCAGATCCGGACTCGCCTCCAACCAATTCGTGGGGTGGGCCCTGGACAACCACCTTTCCGTTCACGAATACCGCAACTTCGTCGCAGATGGCCTGAACCTGGTTGAGCAAGTGGCTCGACAGCAGCACGGTCACTCCCCGATCGTCGGCGAGCGACCGCACCAGGCCCAGGATCTCGTGGACGCCCTCTGGATCGATGGCGGCGGTCGGTTCGTCGAGGATCAATAGACGCGGAGCCTTCAGAAGAGCGTCTGCGATTCCCAACCGCTGACGCATTCCCCTCGAGTACTCCTCCACATTCCGATCTCCGTCCTTGCCGAGCCCCACCTCGGAGAGCACTTCGTCGATCGTGTTTTCGGATTCCGGCTTGTCCAGACGGTTCAGCGCCGCCGTGTACCGGAGATTCTGGCGCCCGGTCAGATTCGTATAGAACCCAACCGCATCGGGCAGGTAGCCGACCATCCTCTTCACGCCGAGAGGGTCTCTGCGAGGATCCAACCCCAAGACGGACATACTCCCGCTGGTTGGCTCCGACAGACCAAGGAGCATCAAAATCGTGGTGGTCTTGCCGGCTCCGTTCGGACCGAGCAGGCCGAAGATCCGTCCATCACCGACGCGCAGATCCAAATGGTCCACTGCCGTGCGATCGCCGTATTGCTTGGTGAGTTGCTCGGTGATGATTGTGAAGCTCATCTCCGGCCAAATTTCCGAAAGACGAGAGACATGCCACCGAGGGTGAGGGCAATCAGGCCCGCTCCAGCGAGTCCCCATGTGGCCGAAGGTGAAACGGAGGTTCGAATGTCCATCGACTCCGACACGGTCTCACCGGTTGCAGTGAAGGAGAGGTCGTAGTCTCCGGCGATGGCCTCGCCGGAGGGGGTGATCGTCGCCTCGACCGTCGCCGTTCCTCCCGGTGCCACTGATGCGATGATTTGCGGCGCAAGGTCGACTTTCCAGTTGCGGGGCGAACTGACCGTCATCTTCACGTTGTTGAGGGCGGTCGACCCCGTGTTTATCACGGTGATAGGGAACTTCGTCGAACTGCCCACCTTCACGTCGGCGTTGAGACGCTGGTCGGGTGTGGTGATGGCCAGTGATTGGCTACCGATCACCTCCACCTTGACGCCCAGATCGGCCTCGACCCCGCTCCCCTTGGCTGTCATACCGACGTCGTAGACGCCTGCCTTGACGCCGATCGGCGGCCTGGCCGTCAGCTTGATCCGGCTGGTTGCGCCCGGGTCGACACTGATCGACGCAGCCTTTGCCTGTCCGGATGGTTCCGCGGTCACCGTCCACCCGTCGGGGCCACGGCCGGCGAGCTCCAACTGGACTTGAGACGAAGTCCCGTTGTCGAGTGCCACATTGAACGTGAAATCCGCATCGGTGGCTCCTCTCAGGCCCGGGAAGTCAGGAGTCAACGTGAGCTCGCCGCCGGACCCGGCCCGAACCGTGACGGTGAGAGCCAGATCGCTCTGCTCAGCCCCGGAACTTGCCAGCACGCGAATCGGATAAGACCCCTCTGCTGCTCCCGAAGGAACCTCCACCTCCAGTTGCACAGCCGGTGCGCCCGCGGAAGTGACCATGACCTCCTCGACCGTGTTGCCACCGACGCGATACGACGCTCGCCAGCCGTCGGCAAGACCTGCCACCGAAAGTGCGATGCGCTCACCGTCCTGCGCCTCCATGCCGAGATCGAATCTCGCGGTCTTGCCCGGGTCGACCACCATCCCGGTTATCTGAGATGTGACCCGCAGAGTTGTCTGGGCTTGAGCTGGGATCGGCAGCACTGCCAGCGCAGCCACCGTGGCTGCTACCAGCGCCTTCTTGAGCAATTTGGATTCCTTCCCTTGATAAGGAGGAATGTCTTCCCCTATCCATCAAGCGGGCGTAAAGGACCGGTCCTCGGATAGGCTCCTCAGAAGGTCGACGGTGGGGCCGACCACGACACTGCCGTGCCCGATCGGGAAAAAGCTGCGCCTTTCGCTTCAACGCGAGGTTCGATTGGCGATGAAAGGAGCAAGTCGTGCCCGGCGGATCAAGCTATCGGGGCCCCTCTGACGCACTGGATCGGTACTCGGCCGTTGTGGAGCGGGCGGGTGAGGTCGTGAAGGGCGCCGAGAACCCGTACACGTCCAGGAACGGACACATGTTCAGTTTTCTCGATGCCGACGGAGCTATGGCAATCCGCCTGTCGGATGAACTGGCCGATGAATTCCTCTCCAGATACGAGTCCGGTCCGGTCATCCAATATGGAAGCGTCATGAGAGGCTACGTGTCTGTCCCCGACGACCTCCTTCTTGACACCGATGAGATCGGCTCGTGGTTCGAGAAATCACTTGAGTGGATAGGCACGCTCGAACCGAAGGCGACGAAGGGGTAAGCGTCTGGGCCACTCCTCGATCAGGGTGACATTGGACGTCTACTCGGCGGTCCTGCCGAACCTGCAACGCGAAGCGATTGTGCGGCTCGTACAGATGGTCGATACTCGATAGGCGCCCGCCGCGTGCCGGGACTAGAAATGCACAGCACCGTGAACACAAGAATCCCCAGCAATCTGCTGGGAATTCTGTTGGTCGGGCTGGCGGGACTTGAACCCGCGACCTCTTGACCCCCAGTCAAGCGCGCTACCAAGCTGCGCCACAGCCCGAGAAGCGGGAAGGCTAGCGGATGAAACCGCCCTCAGAACAGGCGATGCGCCAGCCAGACCACACCCTGTATGAGGCGATAGAGGAGGTAGATCGCCGTCAACCCGATGGTGAAACGAAAACCCCAAGGGGTCTTCACATCCGCCGGATCATCTTCGGGAAGAAACGGCGATGTCACCGCCGACGATCCTTGCTCCGGGTGAACACCCGTATCGGAGTGCCGGTGAAGTCTGCTGCGTCCCGCAGCCTCCCTTCTAGGAATCGAAGGTAGTCGTCTCCCAATTCGCCGCCCGAGACGAAGACGATGAATGTAGGTGGAGAGTCTCCCCCCTGCACGACGTATTGGATCCTCGGCCTGCGCCCCGCACGGACGGGCGGCGGGTGCGCTCCTGTCCACTCTCTGATCAAACGGTTGAGAACGCCCGTCGAGATCCGGGTCGTGCGGGTCTCGAGCACGAGGTCGAGGGCAGCCCTGATTCTCCCGACCCGGCTACCGGTGAGCGCCGACATCCGCAGCACCGGTGCCCAGCCGACGAAACCGAACCGATCACCGAGGTCGGACTCGAGCCGGTGGCGAGCCTCGTCGTCGACGAGGTCCCATTTGTTGACGACAACCACCAATGCAGCTCCGGCTTCCACTGCGTCGGCGGCGATGCGCTGATCCTGGTGGGTCACTCCTTCAAAGGCATCGATCATCAGCAGGGTCACATCCGCACGCTCCAGCACCTCCCGGGCCCTGAGCACGGAATAGAAGTCGGCATCCTCCTTGATCTTGGGCTTGCGGCGGATGCCCGCGGTATCGATAAACCTGAAGACGCGGCCGTCGAGATCGACCATCTGATCCACAGGGTCGCGGGTGGTACCGGGGATCTCAGAGACGATTACTCGTTCCATTCCCGCCAACCTGTTCAAGAGTGTGGATTTTCCAACGTTGGGCCTTCCGATCACCGCCACCGACGGGACCGGGTCCGCTTCCGGCAGTTTCCCGAGGTCGGGCAAGACACCAACCAACGCATCGAGGAGATCCCCGACTCCCCTGCCGTGAAAGGCGGACACCGGAACGGGCTTTCCCAGCCCCGCGCTCCAGAGTTCAGCTGCTGCACCTTCCTTGGCGGCGTCGTCGACCTTGTTGGCGGCGAATACGAATGGGATTTGGGAGCGTCGAAGCAAATCCGCCACTCCGGCGTCGTCGTCGGTGAGTCCGGTAGTCGCATCGGTCACGAAGAGCACGGCATCGGCGGCACTGACGGCCGCTTCGGCCTGGCTGCGGATCTCCGATGTGAGGGCCTCGCCCGGCTTGAGCTCCCATCCACCCGTATCGATCAGCAGGAAGCCTGTTCCCTGCCATTCGGCGACAAACTCGCGTCGATCGCGGGTGACCCCAGGCTTCTCTTGGACCACAGCGGGCCGTCCACC
>JBFJTO010000052.1:0-8039 GCA_041625295.1 Acidimicrobiia bacterium
CGAGGTGGCCGAGATCTTCGGGTCGGTCCCAAAGTGGGAGCACACGTCTTCGGGGTCCTTGCGGATTCGACCACCGGCAGAAACACTCGCCAAGGACGGAAACATTGCCGCCGCGCACCGGGCCGAAAGCGCACTTCCCTGAGGAGAGGAAATGACCGAAGTCGACGTCGAGTCCATTCGCGCCGCAGTTCGCCAGATACTCATAGCCATAGGGGAAGACCCCGATCGGGCGGGTTTGCAAGACACCCCGGACCGGGTTGCCCGCTTCTATAAAGAGGTCACCTCGGGAATCTTCGAGACGGCCGATCAGCACCTCGATGTGCGGTTCGAGTCCGCCTATGACGAGATCGTCATGGTTCGCGACATACCGTTGTATTCATTGTGTGAGCACCACATGGTTCCCTTTCATGGAAAGGCGCACGTCGCTTACATCCCTTCGGTGGACGGGTGCATCACCGGACTCTCGAAGCTGGCGCGGCTGGTCGACATGTTCGCCAGACGGCTACAGGTACAGGAACGAATGACCATGCAGATCGCCGATGAACTCGAACGGGCTCTAAACCCGCGAGGCGTGATGGTCGTCGTCGAGGCCGAGCATCTGTGCATGTCGATGCGGGGAGTCAAAAAGGCCGGCACCACAACGGTCACGTCGGCGGTCCGAGGAGCATTCAAAGACGACCCGGCGACGCGGACCGAGGGATTGCGGCTCCTCATCGGGACGAATTGACCAGAGGCTGGATGATCCGGGGGTCGGAGCTGTCCCTCGAGGCGACCCTGATAATGGGCGTCCTCAACGTCACTCCCGACTCCTTCTCGGACGGAGGCCGGTATGTGTCCGCCGATGCCGCGATCGAGCACGGCTTGGCCCTGGTCGCCGCCGGTGCCCACATCGTCGACGTCGGGGGAGAGTCGACCCGCCCCGGAGCAGAGTCGGTATCGGTGGACGACGAGATTGCCCGGATCTCTCCGGTCGTCGGGGAGTTGGCGCGTCGTGGGGTCATCGTCTCGATCGACACCGCAAAACCTGAAGTCGCCGAGGTGGCCATCGACCTGGGGGCATCGATCATCAACGACGTCTCCGGATTTGGAGATGAGCGAATGCCGGAGTTGGTGGCCGCTTCGGGAGCCGGAGCAGTTGTAATGCACATGCAGGGACTCCCCAGGACCATGCAACAGGCGCCGGTGTACGGCGATGTCGTGGGGGAGATCTGTGCCTTCTTAGAGGCCCGCGCACGGGATGCCATGCGAGCCGGGGTACCCAGGGAAGCCATCGCGATCGATCCCGGGATCGGATTCGGAAAGACCATCGACCACAACCTCGAGATCTTGCGACGCCTCGACGAGTTTGTGGCGATCGGCTACCCGGTGATGGTGGGAACCTCGCGAAAAGCTTTTCTGGGCGTGTTGACGGGACGGGAAGTCGCTTCGGATCGGGATCTGGCCACCGCAGTCACCGTGGCGATGGCGGTGGAACGCGGTGCGGCCGTCGTCCGGGTCCACGATCCTGCTTCTGCCCTGGAGGCGGTGCTCGTTGCCCGGGCTATCGTCTCTGGATCATGATCTCCGGACTCAAACCGCGCGAATTCACCTGGGTGATCGCCGACCGCCTCGCAGTTTCGGAGCGAATCGGCGGTTACGGATTCCAACATCGCAGGGTGAGACGTGAAGAGGAGATCAACTGGCTGGTCAAGCAAGCCCAGATCACCTCGGTGGTGACCATGCTCTCGGGGAATCAAAACGTGCAGGCGTATCGACTCGCCGGCATGAAGGCCGTGTCGGTTCCGATCGGCCCCGACCTCGACAAGAAGGCCATCGCCAAGCTCTACCAGACCCTGGACGATGCGCTTGCCGACCCCGGGGCGCGGGTCCTGGTTCATCGGGAGATCATCGACGACACCGTCGCCGGCATCCTGGGCGGTTACTTGATCGCATCAGGGCTGCTCACCGACAGAATCCTCGCAGCTGCGGTGATCCAGCAGATCCTGGGTCGGGCCCTGGGGCCGCAGGGGCGCGCTCTCATCCCGGAACCGTGACCGACGAGATTCGCATCGCGGGAATCGAGGTCTTTGCCTATCACGGTGTTCTGCCCACCGAGAAGGCGGAGGGTCAGCCGTTCATGGTGGACGTCACGATCGAAGCCGATCTACGCAAGGCTGCGGCCAGCGACGCCCTAGAAGATACCGTCGACTACGGCGCGCTGGCATCGGCGATCAGTGACGCGGTGGCCGGCGAACGCTGGAATCTGATCGAAACGGTTGCCGACCGGGTTGCCGAACTCGCTCTGTCGATCGACGGCGTCGATGCCGTCAACGTAACCGTGCACAAGCCGAAAGCTCCGCTCGACGTTCCTTTCGAAGACGTGTCCGTGACGATTCGCCGGACCGCGTCTTGACCCGGTACGCCCTGGGGCTCGGTTCCAACGTCGGTGATCGGCTCGAACATCTACGGACGGCCGTTTCCGCCCTGTCGGAGTTCGGTGTCGTTGTGGCGGTCTCTTCGCTCTATGAGACCGATCCGATAGGAGGTCCCACGCAGAGCCGCTTCCTCAATGCAGTTGTCGTCATCGACTCCGATCTCGTGCCGGGGGACCTCCTCGGCGCCACGAGCACCATCGAGGCCGGTCGGGATCGGGTCAGGGATGTCCGCTGGGGTCCGAGAACTCTCGACATCGACATTCTGGTTGCCGATGGAATCACAGTGGCGACGGATGACTTAACGCTCCCGCACCCGAGGGCATCGACACGTCGATTCGTCCTGGCACCTCTCGTCGAGGTGTGGCCCGGCGCCGAGGTGGGTCCCGGGTTGACCGTGGCCGGTGCGCTCAAGTCCATGCGTAGGCAGAGAGTGTTCAGGTGGGGAGGGGATTGGATGGATGGACCTCCTTCCCTCGGCTGGCGCGCCAAGGCATGGGTTTGGGCTCAGTTGGCCGTGCTCTCGGCCTGGGTGGCCGTCGCCTACTCGACAGGGTCGCCGTCCTCCACCGGTTGGGTGATGGCCACCGGGGCGATCATCGCTCTTGGAGGCGCGGCACTGGGAGTCGCCGGGATTCGGTCGCTCGGGCGCGAGTTGACGCCTTTTCCCGAAGCTCGCATCGATGCGAATCTGGTGGCGACCGGACCCTACCGGTTGGTCCGCCACCCGATCTACGGTGCTGTGATTCTCGGCGCCGTGGGAGTGGCTGTGCTTCAGGAGTCGTGGCTCGCGGCTCTCGCGACATTGGGATTGGTGGCCTTTTTCTGGGCCAAGAGCACCGTCGAGGAGCGCTCCTTGACGATCAACGTCGCCGGTTATGACTCCTATCGAGCCCGGGTAACGCGCCGGTTACTGCCCGGCATCCTCTGAAAACTCATCGGTTCTTTGTCTGCCGATCCTGATAGCGTGAAAGGCAGAACGGCCGGGCTCCCGGGGGAGTAGCGGTCAGGGTCCCGGACGCCAGAGGAGGTTCCGTAAATGGCACGTCGCTCCCGCGAGAATCGTCAGTCGATACCCGGATATGACGATCAGAGGCCCGGTCGGGATGACCGCGCCAGGGATCATCGGAATGCCCGCCATGTCGCCAAGGAAATGCTCAGGGTGAGTGTCGATCCCGAGGAATTGGAGCCCTTGCCCGAGGTACGCAAGAGCCATGGCCATGTGCCCGGTCCCCCACCCGAGCCAGAACGGAGGCGCTTCAAGGTGTGGAAGACGGCCTTCTGGAAGCGGCGCGATCACTACCAGGACATGAAGGCCGAACTCGAGGCAAAGTGGGAAGAGGTCACTGCCCCACCGGAAGAAGAGGACTGGTAGGAGGTCCCGAGCAACTCAGCAGGGGTCGATGGCCCCTATTCGCAGTGCTGCCTCCCCGTCGAGAATCTCTGCGGTGACTACGCCAAGCCGTGCATTCATCGATGGTTCGACCGCGATCGTTCGCGGAGCGGTCGTCTCGGGGTGTGACTTCTTTGCCGGGTATCCGATAACTCCCGCTTCGGGCATCTTGATGTCCATGATGCGCGAGATTCCCGCCGCGGGTGGTGTGGCCATTCAAGGCGAAGACGAGATCGCCTCGATCGGCATGTGTATCGGCGCGGCGATGACAGGTGCCCGGGCCATGACCGCCACAAGTGGACCGGGGATCAGCCTCTACAGCGAGAACATCGGACTTGCGGTGATGGGCGAGGTGCCTCTCGTGATCATCGATGTGCAGCGTCTGGGTCCGGCCACCGGCGGTGCGACCACCGTGGCCCAGGGCGATGTGATGTTCGTGCGATGGGGAGCCTCGGGTGGCTTCCCGGTGATCGCCTTGGCCCCGACCGATGCCATCGATTGCTTCGAGTTGACGATTCGGGCCTTCGAATGGGCAGAGAAATACCGGTGTCCGGTTTTCCTTGTCACCGACAAGGAGGTGGCCACGACACCGGTCACCGTCGAGTTGGCGTCGTTGGCGTCCAACGGCCCGGGGCGCCAGGAGTTTGCAACCACTGGGAATCCGTATCGATTCGAGCCTCCCGGCCGCGTTTCTCCGGTTCACCCTTTTGGTATCGGCGACCCGGTCCGCTTCACCGGGTCGACCCACGACGAGGGAGGATTCATCACCAAGCACCTCCCCACGGTGGCGGCCCTCAACACCCATCTCGTCGCCAAGGTGGCCGACCACGCCACCGACCTGGAGATCGTCGACCACGATGAGCAGTCCGGTTCCAAGACCATGGTTGTGAGCTACGGAGTCACTGCCGGGGCGGCCAGGCAGGCGGTGGCCGAGGCTCGCAACGATGGCTATGCCGTGTCGTCACTCGTCATCAAGAGTCTGTGGCCGGTACCCGAGGCTGCGCTCAGGAGGGCGCTTGCAGGCGTGGAGAGGATCATCGTTCCCGAGCTCAACCCCGGTCTCTATGCGAACGAGGTCGAGAGGGTCGCCGGTGGGCGTCCCGTGATCAGGTTGACCCGAATAGACGGCGAGTTGATCGCTCCCGCGACGATCCGCGAGGCTATCGCATGATCGGCATCTCCAGCTATCGAAACGAGAACCCGTACCCGTTCTGTCCCGGATGCGGGCATGGATCGATCCTCGACAGTCTCAATGCCGCCTTGGTGAGGTTGGCGCTGGATCCAGCCCGCACGGTGATCGTCAGTGACATCGGTTGTTCGGGGCTCTCCGATCAATACTTCTCGACGAATGCTTTTCACGGTCTTCACGGAAGGAGCGTCACCTACGCCACCGGTATCAAGCTCGTCGATCCCGAGCTGACCGTGATCGTGATCATGGGGGATGGAGGGACGGGGATAGGTGGCACCCACCTGCTGAGCGCGGCGAGACGCAACATCGGTGTGACCGTGCTCGTCATGAACAACTTCAACTTTGGAATGACCGGTGGCCAGCATTCGACGACGACGCCCGAGGGCGCGGTTACATCGACGACGCCCGACGGCAACCTCGAGCACCCACTCGACATCTGTGGAACGGTGGGGGTCAACGGCGCCGGGTACGTGTACCGGGGCACGAACTTCGACGACGGTCTGGTCGACCGGATGGTCGAGGCGATCTCCCACCCTGGATTTGCGCTGCTCGATATCTGGGACATGTGCACCGCCTACTTCGTCCGTTCCAACAAGCTGACCAGACGCAGCCTCGAAACCGCGATGGGGGAATTGGAATCGGGCGTCCTCTTTAGCCGGGATGTCAGCGAATACTCGGCGTCCTATCGGGCGGTCCACGCCGCGGACAGGGGCCGAGCTTCGGGCCTGATTCCAGAGATCCGGGTCGCATTTGCCAGCGGTCTCGATCGTCGGTTTCTTCTCACTGCCGCGGGCGCGGCCGGTGCCCGGGTCAAGTCGGCGTCTCGTCTGGTCGGTGAAGCCGCGATCAGATCGGGGTTGTGGGCGAGCCAGAGGGACGACTACCCGGTCACGGTGAAGACCGGCCATTCGATCTCGCAGGTTCTGATGGGTCCGGCACCCAGCCCTCTTGCCCCGGCCGGTGCGCCCGACGCTCTGGTTCTGCTGGCACCCGAGGGTTTGGAGAAGGCCCGGCGGGTTCTCTCCGCCATGGAACCGGGATCCACGGTCTTTGCGCTTCCGGAGTTCAGGGATGTTGAGACGAGGGCCCGAAAGCAGGTTGTTGAGCTACCAAGGATCTCCAAGGCGGCAGTTTCTCTGGCCGCGCTGGCGCATGCGGTTCAGACACTTGGGCTCTTCCCGGTGGAGGCATTACGCGAGTCGGCTCGGCAAGGTCCGTTCGCCGATGCCAACTTGTCGGCCATCGAGGCGGGTCTGGCAGCGGTCTCGTAGCCACGGAGGCCGACGCAACTACGCTCTCCGGCGTGACTGCGGTGACCGCGACCTTTGCTGCAACCCGGGCTCTGTATCAGGGCACGGTGAGCCTGGTTCCCACCATGGGTTTCTTCCACGAGGGCCATTTGGCGCTGATGCGCTCGGCTCGTTCTCGAGGCGACACCGTCGTGGTGAGCCTGTTCGTGAATCCCCTGCAATTCAACGATCCTGCCGATCTGAAGGCCTATCCGAGCGATCTGGATCGTGATGTTTCACTGGCCGCGCAGGCCGGTGTCGACGTGGTCTTCGCACCCGACCTGGACGAGGTGTACCCGGAAGGGGCGGTCACCACGGTTCACGTGCCCGGCATCTCTGAAGCCATGGAGGGCGAGCATCGGCCCGGTCATTTCGACGGTGTCGCCACCGTGGTCTCCAAGTTGCTGGCCGGTCTGCGGCCCGATGTCGCAGTCTTTGGCAAGAAGGACGCGCAGCAGTTGGCGCTGGTTCGCAGGATGGCAACGGACCTGCGGTTCCCGACAGAGATCTCCGGCTATCCCACGGTTCGCGAGATCGACGGAATCGCACTCAGTAGCCGCAACGTGTTCCTCTCCGCCCAAGACAGGCGGCGCGCCATGGGAATCAGTTCTGGCCTGTTCGCGGCCGCCGATCTGGTCGCGACGGGGGAGAGGGAGGCGGCGGCGATCGAGGCGCAGGTCCGCACCGTTTCACCGGATCTGCCTTTCGAATACGTTGTGCTCGCCTCTCAGGACGGCGCCATGCCGATCAGAGAGCTGGACCGGCCCGCTTTCCTGGCGACTGCGTGCCGGATCGGGTCGGTTCGCCTGATCGACAATGTCGCGCTGGATCCCGACGGAACGGCCGACCGCGGCGTCCGCCTCGTGTCGACGAGCATGCTGTACGGGGAGGGGTGAGGTGCTCTTCGTTGCCGACGTGGGAAACTCGAGCACGATCACAGGTGTCTTCGACGGGGATCGGCAGGTGGATCGCTGGGAGTTGACCACCAGCGATCGCACCGCTGACGAATACCGGTTCTTGTTGGGCGGCTTTCTCGAGAAATATCGGGGCCGCCTCACCGGCGCTGCCATCTCCAGCGTCGTTCCCCGAGCCGCGGGGACGATTCGGGGCGCCATCGAAGGTCTGGTGACCGGCCAGGTCGTGGTCGTGGGTCCGGGAACCAAGACTGGTATGGCGATTCGAATAGACAACCCCAGAGAGGTTGGCGCCGATCGTGTTGCCAACGCACTCGGTGCCATCGACCTCTTTGGGGCCCCGGTGATCTGCGTCGATTTCGGCACTGCCACCACGATCGACGTCGTGGATAGTGAAGGTGCCTACGTGGGCGGGATCATCGCGCCGGGCGTTCGCATATCCGCCGATGCTCTCGTGGAAGCGACCTCGGCCCTGCGCAGAGTCGAGGTGGAAGTTCCCAGGAGCGTGATCGGAAAGAGCACCGTCGAGGCGATCCAATCCGGCCTGGTTCACGGTTTTGTGGCCCTGGTCGACGGATTGGTCGCCAAGGTCAAGGTGGAGGCCCGTTGTCCGGATGCACCCGTGGTCGCCACCGGTGGCCTGGCGAGTGTGCTGGCACCGCTCTCCGCGACGATCACAGAGACAGATTCGAACCTCACTCTTCGGGGGCTCCGCCTCGTCTACGAGAGGAACTCGATTTGAACGGTCCCGTCCGCCAGTCCAAAGTCAACGCGTCATGACCTCAGACGACCATCCCCTCATCATTGCTCGGACCGCAAAGATCGAGAACTGGCGCCAGGCCG
>JBFJTO010000053.1:0-8033 GCA_041625295.1 Acidimicrobiia bacterium
ACATCTTTCTGGCCGTATTCGCCCGTGGGGAAGACACCATGTCGGGAGGGCGGCAGCTACCCAACCACTGGTCGTCACCCGATCTGAACATGTTCACCCAGTCATCCGTGGTCGGCACGCAATATCCCCACGCTGCCGGCATCGCACATGGGCTCAAACTTCAGGGAAGCCCGGGCGTGGTCGTGGTCACGGGCGGTGAGGGATCGACATCGGAGGGTGACTGGCACGAGGCGCTGAACTGGGCCGGGATCCACAGCCTTCCCCTGATAGTGATCATCGAGAACAACAGCTATGCCATCTCCGTGCCCGCACGCGAGGAAGTGGCCGGCTGCATCGCCGACAGGGCCCGCGGCTATGGGATCGCCGGAGTCTTGGTCGATGGCAACGACCCCCTCATGGTCTACAAGACCATGACAGAGGCCGTCGAGAGGGCCCGCACGGGCAAGGGACCCACCCTGATCGAGGCTGAGACCTATCGCTACTACGCCCACACATCGGACGATGATGACCGGCTGTACCGCACCCGTATCGAGGTCGACGAGTGGCGACGGAACGACCCTGTGGTGTGGCTGAAGCAGTACCTCATCGAGGAGCGGCTCCTGCCCGAAGAGAAGGAGCAGGAGCTCAACACCGAAATCGAGCAACGCCTGGTCGAGGCCGTGAAACATGCAGAAGCGGCTCCGCAATCGTCGGACCCCTACAGCCACGTCTACGCAAGAGTCATCGAACCGGGTCCCGCGGCCACCGAACTCGAACCGGTCCCGCAAGGCGCAGAGGTCAACCTGATAACCGGGATCAATCGGGCGCTTCACGATGTCATGGCGGCCTATCCCGACGCCATAGTCTTTGGCGAGGACGTGGCCGGGAGGAAAGGTGGCGTTTTCAAGGCCACCGTGGGCCTCACCGAAGCTTTTGGAGAGGACCGCTGCTTCAACACACCGATCGCAGAGTCCAGCATCATCGGGTGCGCGGTGGGTTTCGCCGCAATTGGCAAACGCCCGCTGGCCGAGATCCAGTTCGCCGACTACATCCACCCCGCCTTCGACCAGATCGTCAGTGAAGTCGCCAAGGTCCACTACCGATCCAATGGCGTCTGGAACCTCCCCATGGTGATCCGAACCCCCTACGGAGGAGCGATCTCAGGGGCCCTGTATCACAGCCAATCCATCGAGGCCTTCTACACACACGTTCCCGGTCTCAAGGTGGTCGTGCCCTCGACCCCGGCCGACGCCAAGGGGCTGCTGTTTGCCGCCGCGGATGATCCCGACCCCGTGATGATCCTGGAACCCAAGAAGCTCTACCGTCTCGGAAAGGGTCCCTATCCGGAAGGTGAGTGGGTGGTGCCGCTCGGCAAGGCCGCCATCCGTCGGATCGGCACCGATCTCACGATCCTCACCTACGGCGCGATGAGTTACTTTGCCCTCGAGTCGGTGGCCGCCCTCGCGGAGCACGGCATCTCTCCCGAGATCATCGACCTGCGATCGCTGCGCCCGCTGGATTGGCCCACCATCGAGGCCTCGGTGCGCAAGACCAACCGGGTTCTCATCGTCCATGAAGACAACGAGTTCATGGGCTTTGGCGCCGAACTCGCAGCCCAGATCGCCGACAAAGCGTTCCAATGGCTGGATGCACCCGTGCGGCGTTATGCATCTCCGGAAATTCCCACCTTCCCGTACGCAAGCAACCTCGAGAACATGGTGTATCCGAACCCGGCGGGCATCGTTGCTCGTGCCCGGGAACTCGCCAGTTACTGATCCCGAAGCCGTCTCGGCCATCCCGGCGCCGCTCTAACCTCGAGAGCAGATGTCACTCGTTGCTGAACTATCCGCACTGACAGGGACCGCCTTCGAGCGGGCCGGACTCCCCGCATCGCTGGGAGGGGTGGTCGTCTCCCAGCGTCCCGAGTTGGCCCAGTTCCAGTGCAACGGGGCCATGGCAGGTGCAGCCCAGGCGGGGCGCAGCCCCCGCAGCATTGCCGAAGAAGTCACAGCGTTCTTGGCCGAGGACCACAGGATTGCCAGAGCGACTGTCGCCGGGCCCGGTTTCATCAACATCGACGTCACTCCCGCCCACCTCGCCGCCACCGTTTCGAGGCTGGCCGGCGACCGGGGCGAAAAGACCATCCCCCAGCCTCTCCGTGTGATCGTCGACTACGGCGGTCCCAACGTGGCCAAGGCAATGCATGTCGGCCATTTGCGGGCCACGATCATTGGGGAGGCCCTGGCGAGGATGTTTGCGGCCGCAGGCCACGCCGTGATCCGCGACCCTCACTTCGGCGACTGGGGCACCCAGATGGGGATGCTCATCGTCGAGGTCGAACGTCGGCATCCCGACCTCCCCTATTTCGATCCCGATCGCTCAGAGGGTTACCCGGCCGACTCGCCGGTGACTCTCGAGGACCTTCAGGAGATATACCCGACGATCGCCGCCCGATGCGCTGCCGACCCGGTCTGGGCCGACAAGGCGCGGGCCGCCACGGTCGAGCTCCAGCAGGGTCGACCCGGGTATCGAGCCCTGTGGCAGCACATGGTGAACGTCTCCCAGGCCAGCCAGCGGAAGGACTTTGCCGATCTCGGAGTCGAATTCGACGTCTGGTACGGAGAGTCGACAGTTGCCGAACGCCTCGCCCCGATGATCGACCGGATCCGACCTTTCACCGACCGCAGCAACGGCGCTCTGATCGTGAACACCGAATTGCCCGGAGACAAACGCGAGTTGCCACCACTGCTTCTCCAGAAGACCGACGGCGGGTTCCTCTACTCGACCACAGATCTGGCCACCATCGAGATGCGGGTCGACGACCTCAAAGCCGACGTCTGCCTTTATGTCGTCGATGCACGCCAGGCCGACCATTTCGAACAGTTGTTTCGGGTGGCGCGTTCCACCGGTATCGGCGGGGACTGCCATCTCGAACACATCAAGTTCGGAACCATGAACGGACCCGACGGACGGCCTTTCAAGACTCGCGAGGGAGGCGTGGTTCGGTTACGCGATCTCATCGGCATGGTCACCTCTGCTGCACTCGCCCGCCTTGACGCCGCCGAAATCGCATCCGATTACGAGCCCCAAGAAAGAGCGGAGATCGCCAGGATGGTGGGGCTGGCCGCCCTCAAGTTCGGAGACCTCTCCAACCACAGGACCTCGGACTACCTCTTCGATGTGGATCGTTTTGTGTCCTTCGAAGGCAAGACCGGCCCCTATCTCCAGTACGGCGCGGTCCGAATAAAGTCGATCCTTCGAAACGCCGAGGAGCGCAACCTCACACAGGGCCCGCTTCTGGCGCCGGCAGTGGATCAAGAGACTGCCCTGATGCTCGAATTGACCCGCCAACCCGAAGTGCTCGAACGTGCCATCGAGTTGCGCGCTCCCAACCACATCGCTGAGTACGCATACGGCCTCGCCGGAGCCTTCAACCGGTTCTATGACGCCTGTCACATCCTTTCGGAAACCGATACAGCCCGACAGGCATCGTGGCTCTCATTGATCGCCCAGACGCTGGCGGCCCTCAGTTTCAACCTCGGCCTGCTGGGGATCGAGATCCCCGATCGCATGTGACGACATAGCGGTTGCCGAGCCCTTATGGTCCCACCACCGAAGATGAGGAGTTAGCTGTGAACCAGCATTCAGTGAGCGTCGGGCCATGACTCTCCGCATAACGGGCGACCACGACGCCGACCGGCTGCTCAACACCGACGGCACAGCCCTGCTGATCGGCATGCTCCTCGACCAACAAGTACCCATGGAGTGGGCGTTTCGCGGCCCGGCAACTCTCGCCGAGCGATTGGGCGGGCTGGACGCCGCCGGAATCGCGTCGATGCCGGAAGATGAGTTCGTTGCAGTGTGCGTCGCCAAGCCGGCGATTCACAGGTTTCCGGCCAGCATGGGCAGGCGCATTTACGCACTGTGCGCCCACATCGTCGAGTTCTACGACGGAGATGGGGCGGTCCTATGGACAGATGTCGACACCGGCCAGGAGCTATCCAAACGACTGCGGGCTCTACCAGGGTTCGGGGCTGAGAAGACCAAGATATTCGTGGCGATTCTCGCCAAACGGTTCGGAGTGACACCGCCCGGATGGGAAAAGGCAGCAGGTCCATTCGCCGATGTGACTCCCCGTTCGGTTGCCGACATTGACTCAGCCGAGGCATTGGCTGAGGTCCGGGAGTGGAAGCGGATCCAAAAGGCGGCCGGGAAGTCCAAGCAGCAATAGCCAGGTCATCGATCCACCAGGGTCGGAGAACCCGAGTCTCGGGGCCATTGAAAAAAGGCTGCTCCTAGACTTCATCCATGTCCCACAGCTGCCCCAAGTGCGGGGCGGAGGCGCCGGAGGGAGCAAAGTTCTGTGGATCCTGCGGCTCTTCGCTTATTCGAACATGCCCGAACTGCGGCGTCGAAGTTCCCTCGGACGCCCGTTTCTGTTTGAGCTGCGGCACCCCCCAAGAGACCAAGTTCGACACTCCTCCGGAAGCTCCCCATACGGCGGCACGGGAGGAGCGAAAGGTGATAACGGTTCTGTTTGCCGACCTGGTTGGCTTCACCTCGGCGACCGAGCAAGCGGACCCTGAAGACGCCCGGGCCCGGCTGGTCGTGTACCACCGCCTGATTCGCGAAGACGTGGAGCGCCACGGCGGCAACATCGAGAAGCTCATGGGTGACGGGGCATTTGCCGTGTTCGGCGCACCCAAGGCCCACGAGGATGACCCCGAACGGGCGGTGCGCTCGGCGCTGAGAATCCAGGATTCCGTGACCCGGCTCAACGAAGAGAATCCCCTTCTGGGACTGTCGGTGAGGATCGCAGTCACCACCGGCGAGGCCATCGTCCAACTCGATCGCACCGACCGCGACCGGGAGGGGATCATCGGCGATGTCGTCAACACGGCCTCCAGGCTCGAGGCTGTTGCAGAGCCAGGCACAGTCATCGTCGATGAGAGGACTCACGCTGGAGCCCGGGCGACAATCGAGTTCGCGGCTCTGGACCCCGTGACCGTCAAGGGCAAGTCGCAGCCGATCGGCATTTGGAGGGCCGTCAAAGCCCGCAGCCGCCTGGGAGTGTCGGTCGAAGAGGGCGACGCCACGCCGTTCGTCGGGCGTCAGTCGGAACTCGACCTCCTTGTGACCCGCTTCGAACGTTCCCACCGGGAGAACACCACCGAGTTCGTGACCATCATCGGCCAACCCGGCGTCGGCAAGAGCCGTCTCGTCAACGAGTTCCGGAACATCGTCGACAACCTTCCCGAGATCGTCTGGTGGCGACAAGGCCACTGTCTGCCCTATGGCGAGGGAATCACCTTCTGGGCGATCGGAGAGATCGTCAAAGCGCAGGCAGGCATTCTCGACTCCGATCCACCTTCGATCGTCGATGCCAAGCTCGACACCGCCGTGCAGGCGTTGATTCCCGACCCGAGCCGTGCATCGTGGGTGAAGACGAGAATCGGTTCCCTGGTCGGAGCGGAGGAGACCGACGAGGGGGCGACTCAGTCCGAACTATTCGCGGCCCTGCTCCGGTTCTTCGAGGCCATGGCGGCCAACCGGCCGATGATCCTCGTCATCGAAGACCTGCAATGGGCGGATCCGACCCTGGTCGACTTCATCGATCATCTCGTGGAATGGTCCGTGGACGTTCCCATACTCGTGCTGGGGACTGCCAGACCAGAGCTCCTCGACAGCCGGCCCGATTGGGGCGGCGGCCGGCGCAACTCGTCGACCCTGGGGCTCTCGCGCCTTTCCGACGACGACACCGCCCGTCTGATCGGCTCCCTGCTGGGACGCACCGTCATCGAGGCCGGGGTCCAGAAGGCGCTATTAGACCGGTGCGCCGGCAACCCCCTATATGCAACCGAGTTTGTCCGCTACGCCTCGGAGAAGGGCATCCTCGACCGCCTCACTGATTCTCTGGATGCGATGCCCGACAGCGTCCAGGCGCTGATAGCCGCACGTCTCGACCTTCTCGATCTGGCGGACAAGGAAGTGCTCCAGGCGGCCTCGGTAGTTGGTCGCTCGTTCTGGACCGAGAGCGTGGCCTCGATACGCCCCGTCGCTGTCGACGGACTCCATGATTCCTTGCGGCGGCTGGCACTGCGGGAGCTGATCCGGCCGATTCGCCAGCCCTCGATGGAGGACCAGGAGGAATGGGCGTTCTCGCATGCCCTGGTCAATGAGGTGGCCTACCGCCAGATCCCCAAGGACGAACGGCGGCGCTTCCACATCGCGGTGGCGCGCTGGATGCGGGACGTTGCCGGTGACCGACTCTCAGAGGTGGCCGAGTTGTTGGCCCACCACTACGACCGGGTGATCGCGTTGTCCGGCGGTGAACTGGCCGAAGAACTCCGGCCCGACGCCTACGCAGCCATGTTTGCGGCGGGTATGCGAATCAAAGATCTGGATGCGCGCCGCGCCGAGCACTACTTCGACAGAGCCATCGAATTCGCTCCCGGTCCCGAAGCCCGGGCTCTAGCCCGCTTGGAGCGCTATCTCAGCGGCGACTTAGGCCTGGACGACGTTATCACCGGGGTACAGGCTGCCATCGACGACGCCAGAGAAGCGAAGAACCCGGAGCTCGAGGCCAGAGCAATGGCCGAGCTGGGAAGCTGGCATTGGTACAGGGGCGACATGGAAACCAACCGGAGACTCCTGACTGAAGCTGCGGCTCTGCTGGAACACCTCCCGGCCTCAGAGGCCGAAGCCAAGATCCTCACATCGCTGATCTTTTTCACCGATGTGGCCGGCAAACCCCATGAAGCCCTCGAACTGGCGCGAGAGTATCGAGAGACGATCATGGGCGCAGGAAGTCCGGAGATTCGGGCACGGTTCATGCGGGATGAGGCCAACACCCGGTTACTGCTTGACGACGCTGATGCCCTCAAGGACAGCAGAGAAGCAATCAACCTGTTCCTCGACAGGAACATGACCGCTCTAGCAAACACGTCCTACAACAACTACGCCACCTACGCGATCTTCTACGAGTCAGCAGAATCAGTTGCCTCGTTGATGGATGAAGCCATCGCCATGTGTCTGGAGCGTGGCTGGGCGCCCGCATCTGAGTTCTCACGGATGACCCGCTTCGAGTCCTGGTTCCCATTGGGGCGCTGGGATGAGATCCTCGCCGACGCCGACGAGATCATCGAGGCCGACGGTGCCAGAGGCGGGTCCAAAGTGACCAGGTTGGTCAGCGAATGGAAGGCAATTATCTCCTTTGAAAGGAACGACCTTGGAAAGGCAAACAAGCTGTTGAGCACCGACGTCCTCGAGGTAGCCAAGGCTGGAGGAGATGCTTATGCGGCCGCCGGGTCCTTCTCGGCAGCGATTCTCCTTGCTCTCGCCAACGGCGACACAGAAAAGGGCGTGCGCATCGGAAAGGACTACCTCGACCTCCTCGTGGAGTCACCCGAACAGACTTGGCTTTTCGTGGCGGATGTGGCCTGGCCCCTGGTCCAGGCCGGAGCGGCAGACATTCTCGAGCGCATGGTCGTCCACTCGAAAGGGCAGGGCGGCTGGGGAGCCGCCCGGTGGGCATACTCGAAGGCGGTGTTGGCCTTTGCAAAGGATGATTTGGAGGCGGCCCGCCAACTCGTTCAGAAAGCTCAAACCCACATCGAGCCGTTGGGACATGTCTACGACCCGATTCTTTACGGAATCCTGCAGGGGCGGATCCTGATCGAACTGGGCGACACCACCGATGCCATCGAGGTTCTCAAAGACATTCGTGTCCCCGCCAAGCGAATCCGGGCCCTACGTCTCCTCGATCAGGTCGATGAGCTCATCGGAATGGCCTCTGACGCGGCGGTCGAATCAGGGCGCTGAGGCCTGTCTGTTCCTCACTAGCGAGGCCACCTTTGGGGCCGAGTGTCTTGTCCTCCGGAGCAAAGCGAGGGAGGCAGGTCCGAGGGACCGGAGGGGGTTCTTTTTGTCCTCTACGAAGTGGAGGAAGGGGCCCCCAACCGCAGGTTGGGGTAGGAGGGCAAGCCCATTCCCCCAACTCCCCCAAACGTCGCTTCGCTCTTGGAGGGATCCCACTCATCGAGTCGGTTCAGAAC
>JBFJTO010000054.1:0-8019 GCA_041625295.1 Acidimicrobiia bacterium
GGTGGTCAAGCGCATCGAACCGAGAACCGAGGCCTCCGAAAGTCCGAAGAACTGATCGCCGGCTGCGATGACCACCACGCTCTGAAGCACGAGTGAAACCGGCACATCGAGCCGAACCGTGGTTCCGGCTCCACGCTTGCTGGAGATCTCGACATGGCCCGCCACCCGGTCGACGGCATCGGCGACCATCCCCAGGCCTTCCCCGGTACCGGAGAAGTCGGTTCCGTTGGCCATGGTCGTGAAACCGGGTTTGAAGAGATGGCTACGCAACTCCGAGTTTCCGGTGGGGAGACCCTGGATCTTGGCGACGGCCTCGACGACCCCCCAGTCGATTCCCCTGCCATCGTCGGATACGACGATCTTCAGCCTCTCGTCGACGATCTTCGCCGAAAGTCGCACGTGTCCTGTGGGGGGCTTCCCGCTGGCGGCGCGATCCTGCGGCAATTCGATGCCGTGGTCGACCGCATTGACGATCAAGTGCCGAAGCGGCTCTCGCAGAAGGTCCACGATCTGGCGGTCAACGTGGAGATCGGTCCCGGCCGTCTCCAGCTTCACTTGCTTGCCGAGACGACGACCGAGGAACCGGATGAACTGAGGAAAGGTCTCGATCGCCTCGCGGAAGGCAACGTCGGCAAGGGCGACCGCCCAGCCCTGGAGCTGGGTGATGTCTCCGCTCAATCGTTCCAGCTGTCCCCGCCAGGCCGTGAGGAGTTTGTCGGGGTCGGAGTCTTCGAAAGCTACGTGCGTGAGGTCGGCAAGAGCGTTGACGTCGATGCCGATCTCGACGGCGCGGTTGATCAGCTTGTACAGGTTGCCGGTGTCCACGCGGGTGACCGATCCCGTCAACTCTTTTTCGGCAGAAGACAGCAAGCCGCCAAGGGTGTCTCCCCCGCTGTCCACGACGGGCCTTTCGGGAACGGAGATGACCGCACGCTTTTCGCCCGAGTAGGCGTCGAGAAGACGCTCGGATGCTGCGGCCAGGCTTCCCGAATAGCTGGAGTCGCGAGCGGCTTTGACCACAAGGTCGGCAAGCACCTTCAGGGCGTTGCCGAGCTGGGGTGAAGAGGTGATGTTCTCATCGCGCACGTGGGTCCAGGCCTTCTGAAGGTCGAAAGCGGCGGTGCCAACCTCCTGGCGGCCCATCATGTTCGAGGAACCCTTGATCGTGTGAGCGTCCCTGACCAGATCTTCGAGCAGGGCCGGTTCGAGCGTGCCTGAAGAAAGCGCCTCAGCTCCTTGGCTGAGACGGGCGCCCCGTTCATCTACCTCTGCGAAGTAGATGTCGAGCAACTCTTGTGATTGTGCCCAATCCAATATGGTTTCCTCTGGCTGTGGTATCGGTCGGAGAACGAGCCTCCTTGAGGATTCGACCTGGCCAGAGCCGACTATTCCCACTCGATGGTGGCGGGCGGTTTCGAGGAGATGTCATATGCGACGCGGTTGACCCCGTCGACCTCGTTGATGACCCGTGTGGAAATCCGTTCCAGGACCTCATACGGAAGCCGAGCCCAGTCTGCGGTCATGGCGTCTTCGCTGGTCACGGCGCGCACGATGATCGGGTACGCGTAGGTTCTCCCGTCGCCCTGCACACCCACTGATCTGATGGCGGGAAGAACGCCAAAAGCCTGCCATATCGACCGGTAGAGCCCGGCTCGCCGGATCTCCTCGAGAACGATCCGATCGGCCTTTCTGAGGATCTCCAGCCTCTCTTCTGTGATGTCTCCGATGATCCGCACCGCCAGGCCCGGACCCGGGAACGGCTGGCGCCACACGATCTCCTCGGGTAGGCCGAGTTCTTCGCCGATCGCCCGCACCTCGTCTTTGAAAAGGTCGCGAAGCGGTTCGACCAGACCGAACTTCATGTCGTCGGGGAGTCCGCCCACGTTGTGGTGGCTCTTGATCTTGGCCGCATCCTTGGTCCCCGACTCGATGATGTCTGGATACAGCGTTCCCTGAACCAGGAATGGGGTGTCCTCGAGTTCGGCGGCGACATCCTCGAACACCCTGATGAAAGTCTCACCGATGATCTTGCGCTTCTCTTCTGGGTCGGTGACGCCGGCCAACCGGTCCAGGAATCGTTTTCGGGCATCCACATGGATCAGGTTGACCCGAAAGCTCTCCCGGAAGGTCTCGTCCACCTGTTCGGCCTCACCGTGGCGCAACAATCCATGGTCGACGAAGATGCAGGTGAGACGGTCGCCAACCGCCCTATGCACGAGGGCGGCGGCCACCGCCGAATCCACCCCGCCCGACAGCCCGCATATGACCTTTTGGTCTCCAACCTGGCGCTGCACCGCGGCAATCGAGTCCTCGATGATCGAGTGATAGGTCCACGTGGGCCGGGCGCCGCAGGCGTCATAGAGAAACCGCTTGAGGACATCCATGCCTCGCGGGGTGTGGGCAACCTCGGGGTGGAACTGAACCCCGTAGATGCCCCGATCCGGCGCCTCCATTGCGGCGACGCGGGCACCGGGCGTTGTGGCCGTTGCGACGAAACCGGGCGGTTGGGTTTCCACCGAATCCCTGTGGCTCATCCAGACGTCCTGGCTGAGAGGAAGATCGCGGAACAACACGGAATCGCCCTCGATTGCCAGCTCCGTCTTGCCGTATTCGGCCATCCCGGTGGCAGCCACATTGCCACCGAGCAGGTCGGCAATGAGCTGATGTCCGTAACAGATCCCCAGAATCGGGATCCCCAGATCGAGGATCCCCGGATCGACCCTGTAGGCGTCGTCGGCGTACACCGAGGCCGGTCCACCCGAGAGAATGATGCCGGTCGGCTCCATCTCGCGCAGACGCTCTGCAGTCACATCGCGAGCGACTATCTCACTGAATACATGAGCTTCCCGAACCCTGCGGGCGATCAACTGGGCGTATTGAGCTCCCAGGTCGACCACGACTATGCGGTCGTGCGACTCCATTCAGCCTGCTCGGCCCATGCCCACCTGCTGGGAGCGCTGCAAGCTCTTGCCTTCGGTCTGCAGGGAGGGCGCGATCATCACTTCAGCCTTCTGGAACTCTTTCACATCCGAATAGCCGCAGGTGGCCATCGACACCTGAAGAGCCCCAAAGAGGTTGCGGCGACCGTCGTTCTCGTGAGCAGGTCCCACGAGGATCTCCTCGAGGGTTCCCAACCGGCCCACCTCCACGCGGGCGCCCCTGGGCAGGGTGGGATGGAAGGTGGCCATGCCCCAGTGGTAGCCCTGGCCGGGAGCTTCGGTTGCCCCAGAAAGCGGGGAACCGATCATCACCGCGTCGGCCCCACAAGCGATCGCCTTGGCGACGTCACCGCCGGTTCTCATGCCCCCATCCGCAACGACGTGCACGTAGCGTCCCGTCTCGTCGAGATACCGCATCCGGGCGCCGGCGGCATCGGCGATCGCAGTCGCCTGGGGAACTCCCACACCGAGGACGCCCCTCGTCGTGCAAGCAGCACCGGGACCGACGCCAACCAGAACCGCGACGGCTCCGGTCCGCATCAGATGAAGCGCCGTGGAATAGCTGGCGCATCCGCCCACGATCACCGGCACTTCGCAATCCGCGATGAACTGCTTCAAGTTGAGGACCCCACCACGTGTGGACACGTGCTCTGCGGAGACCACGGTGCCCTGGATCACCAGGATGTCGAGGCCCGCCTTGAGAGCCAACGGAGACAGGTCGGCGACCCGCTGCGGAGTGAGGCTGGCGGCAGTAACGATCCCGGCGGCCTTCAGCTCGGCCACCCTCTGCCCGATCAGATGTTCCTTGATCGGTTCCTGGTAGATCTCCTGCATGCGGCGGGTGGCCTTCTCGCGGGAAAGCTCGGCGATTTCGGCGAACACCGACTCGGTGTCGTCGTATCGGGTCCACAGCCCTTCGAGATTGAGCACGCCGAGACCGCCCAACCGGCCGATCTCGATGGCCGTGGCCGGGCTGAGCGCCCCATCCATGGCCGAACCCATCATGGGGAGGCGGAAACGGAAAGCATCGATCTGCCAACTGATGTCGACATCGTCAGGGTCGCGGGTCCTTCTGCTGGGAACGATGGCGATGTCGTCGAAGCCGTAGGCCTGACGACCCGATTTTCCGATGCCGATGTCCAGTTCCATAGATCCTCCGCCGCTTCCGGCGAGGCTACCAGCCGGGCGTAGTCCCGATTCTGTGTTCTGGCCGCCCTGTAGGCTCCCGGCGGTGCAAACCGAGCGGCGATGGTTTCCTGGCGACTTCGTGGTGGTTGTGCTGGCGGGACTGGCCGGCGCCTTGGTCGCCGCCATCCTGGGGGCGGGACTCTCCCAGTCGGCGCTGGTTGTCGTGGCCCTGTTTGCCCAAGACGGGGCCCATCTGGCTGCTGTGGCCCGGGTTGTCAAGCGGCGAGGAGTCCGGCTGTCTGATCTCGGGCTCGACCTGTTTCCATCCGACGGGGTCTGGATCTTCTTCGGAGCTGCCCTACAGATCGCACTGGCGATTCTGTTCTCGCCACTCGCACAACTGCTGCAACCGAAAGGGTCTACTCAGGCGCTCGCCGATGTGATCGTGGGGGTCCAGGGCATGGGTTTGCGATTGTCCTTGGTTCTGATCGTCGCTCTGCTGGCTCCTGTGGCCGAAGAACTGATGTTCAGGGGCCTGCTGCTCAAGATCATCGAGGAGCGGCGGGGTCCGCGAGCTGCTCTCCTCTTCAGCGCTGTCTTCTTCGCGTTGTTCCACCTGCTGGGGATAGGCACCCAGGACCCGCTCCGAAGCGCCGCCGTGCTCATGCCGCAGCTGTTCCTTGTCGGGCTCATCCTGGGTCGCCTGGCGATGCGCCATGGTCGGCTGGGGCCGGCGATCTTCACCCACGCGGGTTTCAATCTGATAGCGGTGTTGGCGCTCTTCGTGGCGCCGGGCCTGCTCCAGCCCTGAGATCAGCCTCCCAGGCCGACCGCCTTGCGGACCGGGATCATCTCCTGCTCGGCGCGCTGGCGGGCATCGAGGGCGCCCCTCTGCATGAGCCGGGAGACCTCGCCGTCTTCGAGTTCTTTGAATCTGCGCCGTATGGGGGTCAAGCCGTCGACCACCGCTTCGGCAACGTCGCCCTTGAACTTGCCATATCCCAGGTCGGAATACTCGGCGACGAGATCGGGGATGGAGCGACCGGTGAAGAACGAGAACATCTCCAGGAGGTTGGATATCCCCGCTTTCTTCTCCCAGTCGTATGAAACCTCTCGATCGGAATCGGTGACGGCCGACTTCACCTTCTTGCGGATCACATCGGGATCGTCTGTGAGGAGGATGTATGAGCCGGCACTCGCATCCGATTTTGACATCTTTGCGGTCGGATCCTGAAGCGACATCACCCTGGCCCCGATCTTGGGGGTGATCCGCTCGGGCATCGGGAACACCTCGCCAAACCGGGAATTGAACCGCTGGACCAGGTCCCGGGTGAGTTCGAGGTGCTGGGTCTGATCGTCACCCACCGGGACCGCATGCACCTTGTGAAGCAGAATGTCGGCTGCCATCAACACCGGATAGGCGAAGATGCCGAGGTTGGCGCCCGCCTGCTCGGCCTTGTCCTTGTATTGAGTCATCCGCTCGAGTTGGCCCATGCCGGTCACAGTTCCCAGCATCCACGCCAACTCGGCGTGATGGGGAACCTGGGACTGGTAGTAGAGGAGGCAGCGCTCGGGATCGACGCCAACGGCCATCAAGGTCTTGGCGGTTGTTGCACGGGCCAGAGCGAACTTTGCGGGTTCGTATGGCACCGTCATGGCGTGCAGATCGACAACGCAATAGATGCAGTCATGCTGATCCTGCATCTCCACCCAGTTCTTCAGGGCTCCCACGAGATTCCCCACATGCAGTTGCCCCGCACCGGTCGGTTGGATTCCTGAAAAGACTCTCTTCTTCACCGTGTCAGCTCCATAAAACGCAAGACCGGGTCCTGCCCGGGCCAAATGAGCTTACCGCTCGCTCACATTCTGGTTCCGGCCATCCAATCGGCATGCATACCCGCATACACCGATGAGAGAGCGATCAACTCTTTGTGGGTTCCCCGCTCGACCAGACGCCCCTTGTCGAAGACGAGGATCTGATCGGATGCCTCGGCGGTGGACAGCCGATGGGCGACCGTGATCGACGTGCGCCCTGTGATGAGTCGATCGATGGCCCGGCGAAGCTGAACTTCGAGGGCCGGATCGACTGCGGAGGTGGCCTCGTCGAGCACGAGCAGATCGGGCTGAACCAGCCATGCCCGGATCAGAGCCACCAACTGGCGCTCGCCGGCCGAAAGTTGGGACCCGCGCTCGCCCACCTTGGTGTCGAGACCGGCTGGAAGAGACTCGATCCACTCGCCGAGCGACAAATCCGCGATCGCGGCCCGGATCTCCGAGTCGTCGACACCCGGCTTTCCGTAGCGGATGTTCTCGGCGATCGTGGTGTCGAACAGGAATCCCTCCTGAGGTACGAAGGCGACCCTGGCACGGAGTGAGGCAAAAGCGACGGTGTCCACGGGGGTATTCCCGATCGACACGCGGCCCTCGGTCGGGTCGAGAAGCCGAACCAGCAGTTTCGTGAATGTGGTCTTGCCGGAACCGGTCTCGCCCACGACAGCCACCCGTCGGCCCGCAGGGATCTCGACATCGACATCCGCGAGAACATCGCCCCCTGTCGGGTAGCGGAACCGGAGTCCTTCGACCTTGACGTCCAGCGCACCCGCAGGGAGTTCCCGGCCGTCGACGGGATCGCCAAGATCGACCGGCGTGTCCAGCACGGCGAGCACCCGGCGGATACCCGCAGCGGCGGCCTGAGCGATGTCGAGGGTTTCGACCAGGGTCTGGACCGGTTGCACCAACAGGTTGACCAGGAAGAGGAACGCCAGAAGCGCTCCCGCAGTCAGCCCGGATCCAGCTCCGAGAAGCATTCCCGCGGCAATCACACCCGCGGTGAGCACACCGGCAAAGACCTCCGCAGAACTGAACAGCACCGAACCCAGGGTCGAGGTGCGGAACTCCGCACGGAATTGGGCATCCACCGCTCCGCTCACACGGCGCAGCGTGGGACCCTCGGCCCCGAAGGCACGAACGACGGGGAGCCCGGAAATCGATTCACTGACGGCCGACATCGAGTCTGCGACACGCTGGCGAACCTGATCGTGGGCGCGGGACAGCACCTTCTGGAACCAGATCAACATCACGCCGTATATGGCGACACCCACGACTACGAGAACCGCCAGCTGCCAGCGGTAGACCAGCATGGCAATCACCGCAAGGACAACCTGGGAAACCCCCACGAGCATGCCCATGCCACCCCACTCCATGAAGTCCTGCACCCTGTAGACATCCGAAGTGACCCTGGCCACGAGCTCCCCCCTCCGCTCCGACTGGACATGCAGAACCGAGAGCTTGTGGAGGTGCCCGAACACGACCACCCGGAGATCCGAAAGACCCCGGGCGGCGGTCTTTGCCAGCCGAAGGGTCGAGGACCGGCGCGCAAAAGATGCGGCCACCATGAACACCAGAGCCATGCCTGCTTTCTTCGTGGCGCCGGTCACATCCACACCCCCGGTGGCGAGGACGTTTTCGTCGATTATCTGCTGAACGACGACCGGGACGGCAACCTGTATCGCGGTCCCGAAGACGGCAAGCAAGATCGACAACCACAGTCCCTGGCGGAGCGAAGGGACCATGACCATCAGGCGCCGAAGGGCGCGGCTGGTGGAAGCCTTCTCGGTCAACGCGCCTCCTCCCTGGCCTTGGCGTCGTCTTCGTATGCGCGCAACAACCGCTCGTATCCCGGTGAAGTGCGTAGCAATTCGGCATGGGTGCCGTGAGCCGAGATGCGGCCATCTTCGATGAAGACGATCTCGTCGGCGAGGGTTATCGATGACTGGCGGTAGGCGACCACGACCACGGTCGAGGGCACCGCAGAACTCTTGAGCCCGGTGAGAATCTCGGACTCGACGGATGGGTCCACGGCCGAGGTGGCGTCGTCGAGGATCAGCAACCGCGGTCGCCGGACCAGAGCTCTCGCAAGGGCGATCCTCTGCCTCTGACCACCGGAAAGCGA